>NZ_RAWL01000402.1:0-7777 GCF_003668885.1 Corallococcus sp. AB049A
TCCAAGCCGAGCGCCCCGGCCGCGGCGGCGTGCTCGGCGAGCCGGCTGAGCCCCATCCCCAAGCCCACCGCGAAGCCGCTGCCCCCGGCCGTGGCGTCCATGCGCGAGCGCATCATCAAGGCCGCCGTCGCGTGCGACTACGCGGGCCTCCAGAAGCTGGGCGACGAGAAGGGCCCGAGCGTGCGCTTCTCCTACGACCCCGACCAGGACATGGCCACCACCTGGCGCATCCAGGAGGAGTGGAAGGACAGCCCGCAGCCGGTGCTGGCGCGGCTGGTCCACGTCCTCAACCTCCCCTTCTACCAGGAGGGCAACCTCTACTGGTGGCCCACCGCCTTCCGCGAAGGCGCCACCGACGCGGACTTCGACCTGCTCAAGGGCATCTACCCGGAGGCGATGATCGCCGACATGCGCAAGGAGAAGAGCTACATCGGCATGCGCGTGGGCATCTCCGTGGACGGCGACTGGCAGGCCGCCATCCAGGGTGATTAGTCGCCGGTGACGAAGCGCGCGACGGCCTCCTGGACCTCCTCGTCGCCCATCATCCCGACGTGGTCCGCCCGGGTCTCCAGCCGGTCCACGTGGAGCGGCGCCGGAGGCAGGGCGCGCGTCGTCAGGACCGAGCCATCTCCGTCCGCGAGCACCGGATCCTCGAACGCGGGCTTCCCGTCGATGATCCGGAACGACTTGATCAACGGATGCCCCACGCCCACCACCGCCAGCGTGCGGCCGGTGCCGTAGCGCAGACAGTGCAGCGTGACGAGCCCGCCCATGCTGTGCGCCACCAGGTTCAGCTTCACCCGTCCGCCCCGCTCCTGCGCGAGCGAGTCCAGGAGCGCGCACAGCCGCTTCGCCGTCACGCGGT
The DNA here is from genome assembly GCF_003668885.1 of Corallococcus sp. AB049A. Lineage (NCBI taxonomy): Bacteria > Pseudomonadati > Myxococcota > Myxococcia > Myxococcales > Myxococcaceae > Corallococcus > Corallococcus sp. AB049A. Next base: position 866 of record NZ_RAWL01000402.1, read on the forward strand.
TGTCCTGCCGCCAGTCGTAGTCGAAGACGACGAGGCCCGGCAGCCGCTCGCGCGCGAACTCCAGGAAGCCCTTGTAGATGTCGTAGCGCGCCACCCACGGCAGCACCGTGAAGCGCGTCATGGGCCCGTCCACCTCCAGCGGCCCGAAGCCCGGCGTCGCCCGCTGCCCGGGAAAGGGCAGCGCCAGCGAACGCTCTCCGCGCGTCAGCAGGTCGCCCACAGACACCCAGGCCCGCTCGCGCTCGCCGTCCGCCGTCGCGAGGAATGATCCGCGGTACCCATGGATGAAGACCGTCACCTCCTCGCCCGTGGGCGGAGGCAGCGCGACGCGCGAGGCCGTGCAGGCGCTCAGCAACATCAGGGACGCGAGGGGGAAGAGGCGCATGCGCCGCACCGTCCACCTCGAGCGCCCGGCACGCAAGGACTCTGGCGCCAGGCGCGTCGGGACCCGGCCGGGGTCAGAACAGCCCTCTCGAACAGGTGTGGAGTCAAGGCAACCCGGCTTGCATGCGGGGGCCGGTCCCGAGCAAAAGGCACGGCCCACGCCCGGTGCGGAACGTGGGCGAGGCCATCGCGGAGATCCTTCAAGCCATGAGCTACACCGTGCCTCCGCAGGTCCTGATGACCGCCCCGGCGCCGCTCGCGAAGGCGGGCTGAAGCACCCCGGAAGAGCGCTGTCGGAGCAGGCCGGCGTCCGGCCTGCTCCCCCTCCATGCGGGGGGACGACCCCGCGAGCAGGCTCCCCTCTGAGCGACACCGTGAGTCCTTCCGGTGGCCTGTTCGGGGATCCCGATGATTCCAATAAATACCCGAATTCACTCGGGCTTCCGGCGGGGCGCCCCCATGACAGCTCGGCTGGTCACGGAATAATCTGGTCAGTGTGGATTTGACCCGCCCTCCCGCTTCTCCGAGAGAACGGCGCAGGGCGGCAATCCGGAATCAGCAGCAAGCCTGACTTCTCGCGAACGCCATCGCCCCCGACGGGCGTCCGCGAGAACGTCCCCGAGCGCGGAGTACACGAGATGAGCCAGGAGCTGTCGAAGCGGATCGCGAACCTCTCACCGGAGAAGCGCGCCGAGCTGCTCAAGAAGATGGCCGCGCAGAAGGCCGTCGCCGGCAACTCCGTCCAAGGGCTCATCCCGGTTCAGGACCGCTCCCGGCCCCTGCCCCTCTCCTTCGCCCAGCAGCGCCTCTGGTTCATTGATCAGCTGCAACCCGGGACCTCCCTCTACAACGTGCCCATGGCGGTGCGTCTGGAGGGCACGCTCGACGTGGCCGTGCTGGAGCGCGCGCTGCGCGAAGTGGTGCGCCGTCATGAAGTGCTGCGCACCACGTTCCGCGAGGACGCCTCCGGCCCCGTGCAGGTGGTGTCTCCCGAGCCGATGCTCACGCTGGAGCGCAAGGACCTCACGGGCTCGCCGCCGGAGGAGGCGTGGCGTCTGGCGCGCGAAGCCGCTGCGCAGCCCTTCGACCTGGCCAAGGGCCCGCTGCTGCGGGCACTGCTGCTGACGTCCGCGCCGGCGGAGCACCTGCTCGTCGTGGTGGTGCACCACATCGTCTCGGACGGCTGGTCCATGACGCTGCTGGTGCGTGAAGTGGCGCTCCTCTACGGCGCGCTCGCGAGAGGCCAGGCGGCGCCCCTGCCTCCGCTGGGTGTGCAGTACGCGGACTTCGGCGTCTGGCAGCGCGAGTGGATGCAGGGCCCCCGGCTGGAGAAGCAGCTCGATTACTGGAAGCGGCAGCTGGCCGGAGTGCCCTCCGCGTTGGAGCTTCCCACCGACTTCCCGCGTCCCGCGGCCCGCAGCGGCCGGGGCGCGCGGCATGAGCTGCTGCTGTCGCGAGGGCTGACGGACGCGCTCAAGGCCCTGGCGCAGCAGGAGGGCGCCTCGCTCTTCATGGTCCTCCTGACGGGCTGGCAGGTGCTGCTGTCGCGCTACGCGGGGCAGGAGGACGTGACGGTGGGCTCGCCGGTGGCGGGCCGCACGCGCGGGGAGGTGGAAGGCCTCATCGGCCTGTTCGTCAACACGGTGGTGTTGCGCACGCAGGTGGAGCCCACGGCGTCCTTCCGCGCGCTGCTGCACCAGGTGCGCGAGACGGTGCTCGCGGCCCATGAGCACCAGGAGTTCCCCTTCGAGCGGCTGGTGGAGGAGCTGCGTCCGGAGCGCACCCAGGGGCGCACGCCGTTCTTCCAGGTGATGCTCACGCTCCAGGCCTCCTTCCGCGGCGCGGCGTCCGTGGAGGGCGTGAAGCTGGAGGCCCTGGAGCTGGACACGCTCACATCGAAGTTCGACCTGATGCTCCAGGTGCTGGAGACGGAGGCCGGGCTCAAGGGCTTCCTCGAATACGACGCCGACCTCTTCGCCCCGTCCACGATGGCGCGCATGGCGGAGCACCTGCGCGTGCTCCTGGAGGGCGCCGTCCGCCGGCCCCACGAGGCCGTCTCCCGCCTGCCGCTGCTCACCGACGCCGAGCGCCACGAGGTGCTCCTCGCCTGGCAGCCGCCCCGCCCCGCGCCGCTGCCGTGGAGCACGCAGCACGGCGCCTTCGAAGCGCAGGTGGACCTCACGCCGGACGCGGTCGCCGTCACCTTCGGAGGCCAGTCGCTCACGTACGCGCAGCTGGAGGCCCGGGCCTCGCGGCTGGCGCGCCACCTGCGCCGGCTGGGCGTGGGCACGGAAGTGCGCGTGGGCCTGTGCGTGGAGCGCTCGCTCGACATGCTGGTGGCGGTGCTCGCCGTGCTGAAGGCCGGGGGCACCTACGTGCCGCTCGACCCGGCGTTCCCCACGGACCGCCTGGCGTACATGGTGGAAGCCAGCGGGATGCCGGTGCTGGTGTCGCAGCGCTCGCTGGAGTCCATCCTGCCGCCGCACTCGGCGCGGGTGGTGCTGCTGGACGGGGACGCGGAGGCCATCGCGGCCGAGGACGGTTCGCCACTGCGCGACGCGGCGCCCCCGGAGGCCGTGGCCTACGTGCTCTTCACCTCCGGCAGCACCGGGCGTCCCAAGGGCGTGCAGGTGCCGCACGGCGCGGTGGCGCGCTTCCTGGCGGCGCTGCGTGAGACGACGGGCCTGTCCTCGAAGGACGTGCTGGTGGCCGTCACCACGCTGTCGTTCGACATCGCGGTGCTGGAGCTGTTCCTGCCGCTGTCGGTGGGCGGGCAGGTCGTCATCGCGTCGCGGGACATCGCGGTGGACGGCTCGCGGCTGGCGGGGCTGCTTCGGCAGTGCGGGGCCACGGTGCTCCAGGCCACGCCCAGCACCTGGCGGCTCCTGCTGGAGACGGACTGGCGGGGACCGGGGCTGACGGCGCTCACCGGCGGCGAGGCCCTGCCGCGCGAGCTGGCCGAGTCGCTCATCCAGCGCTGCCGGGTGCTGTGGAACGTGTACGGCCCCACGGAGACGACGGTGTGGTCCACCGCGCACGCGGTGGCGCCGGGCTCGGGCAGCGTGCCCATTGGCCGGCCCATCTCCGGCACGCAGGTGTACGTGCTGGACAGCGGGCTGAACCCGGTGCCGCGCGGCGTGCCGGGCGAGCTGTTCATCGGCGGGGAGGGCGTCACGCGGGGCTACCTCCACCGGCCGGACCAGACAGCGGACCGCTTCATCCCGGACGCGTACGGCGGCGTGCCGGGCCTGCGCGTGTACCGCACGGGCGACCGCGTGCGGTGGGCCGCGGATGGCGTGCTGGAGTACCTCAACCGCGTCGACAACCAGGTGAAGCTGCGCGGCTACCGCATCGAGCTGGGAGAGATTGAAGCGGTGCTGAGCCAGGCGCCGGGCGTGCGCGACGCCGCCGTGGTGGTGCGCGGCGCCGGGGCCGACGCGCGCCTCGTGGGCTACGTGGTGGCCCGTCCCGGCCAGACGCTGGAGTCGCAGGCCCTGCGCGCGCTCCTGAAGGAGCGGCTGCCCGAGTACATGGTGCCGTCCGCGCTGGTCGTGCTGGACGCGATGCCGCTGACGCCCAACGGCAAGGTGGACCGCAAGGCCCTGCCCGCGCCGACCGTGTCCACCGAAGCCGCGCGCGAGTTCGTCGCGCCCCGCACGCCGATGGAGGCGCAGGTCGCGGAGCTCTACGCGTCGCTCCTCCACGTGCAGCGGGTGGGCGCCACCGACAGCTTCTTCGAGCTGGGAGGGCACTCGCTGCTGGCCACGCGGCTGACGTCGCGGTTGCGCACGGCGTACCAGGTGGACCTGCCCCTGCAGGCGTTGTTCGAGTCCCCCACGGTGGCGGACCTGGCGGCGCGCATCTCGGCCTCGGCGCAGGACCCGCGCTTCGCCGGTCCGCCTCCGGTGGTGCCGGTGCCGCGCACCCGGAACCTGCCCGCGTCCTTCGCGCAGCAGCGCCTCTGGGTGCTGGATCAGCTGGACCCGGGCTCGGCCGCGTACAACATGCCGTTCTCGCTGCGGCTGACCGGGGCGCTGAACCTGGAGGCCCTGCGCCTGGCCCTGGAGCTGGTGGTGCACCGGCACGAGTCGCTGCGCACCACGCTGCGGCCCGGCACCGGCGCGCCCGAGCAGGTCATCGCGCCGCCCGAGCCGCTGGTGCTGCCGGTGGTGGACCTGCGCGCCCTTTCGCCGGAGCAGCGCGACGCGGAGGTGAAGCGCCGCTCGGAGCTGGAGGTGCGGCTGCCGTTCAACCTGGAGGTGGGGCCGCTCCTGCGCGTGTCGGCGCTGGTGCTGGATGCGCAGGAGCACCTGCTGCTGCTGACCCTCCACCACGCCGTCTTCGACGGCTGGTCCATGAGCATCCTGATGCGGGAGCTGTCGGAGGCCTACCGGGCCCTGGTGGCGGGGACGCAGCCCGTCCTGCCCGCGCTGCCCTTCCAGTACGCGGACTTCGCGGTGTGGCAGCGCGAGTGGCTGTCGGGAGAGGAGAAGGAGCGTCAGCTCGGCTGGTGGCGCCAGCAGCTTGAAGGCATGCCGTCCGTGCTGGAGCTGCCCACGGACCGTCCGCGAGGCCTCCGCGAGGCGCATCCCGGCGCCCTGCTGCAGGTCGCGTTCCCGCTGGAGCTGACGCGGGCCGTGGAGGCCCTGTGCGTGCGCGAGGGCATCACGCCCTTCATGTTCCTGCTCGGCGCGCTCCAGGTGTTGATTGGCCGCTACTCCGGTCAGGACGACGTGAGCATCGGCTCCTCGGTGGCGGGCCGGAATGACGCGCAGCTGGAGGGACTGCTCGGGTTCTTCATCAACACGCTGGTGCTGCGCACCCGGATGGGCGGCGAGCCCACCGTGCGGGAGTTGCTGGGCCGCGTGCGCACCACCACGTTGGGGGTGCTGGCGAACCAGTACGTGCCGTTCGAGGAACTCCAGCCGATGCGCGACCTGCGCGCGTCGCCGTTGTTCAACGTGCTGTTCCTCATGCAGAACATCCCGGAGGTGGACCTCTCGCTCGCGGGAGTGAAGGTGCAGGTCGAGGAGCGCATGGGCGCCTCCGCGAAGTTCGACCTCACGCTCTCGCTGTCGCGGACGGAGAAGGGCTTCACGGGCGAGCTGGAGTACGACACCGACCTGTTCGACAGGTCGACCGTCACGAGGATGCTGCGGCACCTGAGGTTGCTCGTGGAGGGCTTCGTCGCCCATCCGGAGCACCGCGTGTCGTCGCTGCAGTTGCTCGCGGGGGAGGAGCGCCAGCAGGTGCTGGTGGACTGGAACGCCACGCGCGCTCCGTTCCCCGAGTCCTGCGTGCATTCGCTCTTCGAGGCGCAGGTGCGCGGTGCCCCCGAGGCGCTGGCCGCCGTTTTCGAAGGGACGCAGCTGACGTATGCGCAGCTGGATGCGCGCGCCAATCAGCTCGCTCATGCCCTGCGCCGTCGCGGGGTTGGGCCCGAAGTCCGCGTGGCGCTCAGCGTCGAGCGCTCCCTGGATATCGCCATCGGCCTGCTTGGCATCCTGAAGGCTGGTGGCGCCTGGGTGCCGGTGGATCCACTGCTGCCCCGCGAGCGCCTGGCCTTCATGCTGGAGGACAGTGCGGCCCAGGTGCTCGTCACCCAGCAGCCGCTGGTGGACCGTTTCCCGGAAGCACTGCATGCACGCGCGCTCTGCCTGGATACGGAGCGCGCTGAGCTCGCCACGGAACCGACGGATGCGCCCGTGACGGGCGTGACGCCCGCGAACATGGCGTACCTGCTGTACACGTCGGGCAGCACGGGCACGCCCAAGGGCACGGCGGTGGAGCACCGCAGCGTCGCCAACCTCGTCACCCACGAAGCGGTGGCGTACGGCATCGGCCCTGGCAGCCGCGTGCTTCAGTTCGCCAGCCTCAGCTTCGACCTGTCGGTGGAGGAGATTTTCACCACGCTCTGCAACGGCGCCACGCTGGTGCTCGCGCCGCTGGAGAAGTTGATGCCGGGCGCGCCGCTGCCCGTGCTGCTGCGTGAGCAGGAGTTGAGCGTCGTCAGCCTCACTCCCGCAGCGCTGGCGGCCACGTCCTCTGAAGGGCTGCCGAAGGTGCGCACCGTCATCTCCGGCGGTGAGGCCCTGCCCGCGGATGTCGTCGCGCGGTGGGCTCCGGGGCGGAGGCTGATCAACACCTACGGCCCCACTGAAGCCACCGTCATCGCGACGCTGGGCGATGTCGTGGCGGGCAACGGCGTACCCTCCATCGGCAAGCCGCTGGCGAACGTGCGCGTCTACGTGTTGGACCCGCACGGGCAGCCGGTGCCGGTGGGCGTGCGCGGTGAGCTGCACATTGGCGGAGTCGGTGTCGCGCGCGGGTATGCCGGACGGCCAGGCCTCACCGCCGAGCGCTTCGTGCCAGATGCCTTCTCCGGAGAAGAAGGGGCTCGCCTCTACCGCACGGGCGACGTGGTGCGCTGGCGCGCGGATGGCCAACTGGACTTCGTCGGCCGTATCGACGCCCAGGTGAAGGTGCGCGGCTTCCGCATCGAGTTGGGCGAAGTCGAGAACGCCCTGC
>NZ_RAWL01000403.1:0-7751 GCF_003668885.1 Corallococcus sp. AB049A
TGGCATCCCCCACCCTCCCCCTCTCCGGCCGCGTCGCCGTCATCACCGGCGCCTCCAGCGGCATTGGCGCCGCCACCGCGCTGCGCCTCGCGCGGGACGGCGCGAGCGTCGCCCTGCTCGCACGCAGCAAGGAGCGGCTGGACGCGCTCGCCTCCACCATCACGCAAGGGGGTGGCCGGGCGCTCGCCCTGGGCACCGACGTGGTGGATGCGCGGTCCGTGAAGGAGGCCGCGAAGGTCATCGCCGGCGAGCTGGGCGTCGTGGACCTGGTCCTCAACAACGCCGGCCTCATGCGGCCCACACCCCTGGAGGCGCACCCCACGGAGGACTGGGAGCGGATGATTGATTTGAACGTGAAGGCCAGCGTGCGCGTCGTGGAGACCTTCGTCGAACCGCTGCTGGCGGCGGCGAAGGCGGGCGGGCGCTCGGACCTCATCAACGTGTCGTCCGTCGCCGCGCAGTCCGTGTTTCCCAACTTCAACGTCTACGGCGCCACCAAGGCCGCCGTCACCCACCTGTCCCGCCACCTGCGCGCGGAGCTGGGCCCGCGCTTCGTCCGCGTCATGGCCCTGGAGCCGGGGCTGGTGGACACGGCGCTGCACGACGGCAACACCGACCCGGGCGCGCGGGCCTGGCTGGAGGGGGCTCGCAAGTCGCTCACCTGGATGTCGCCGGAGGAGGTCGCGGGCATCATCGCCTTCGCCACCGCCCTGCCCCGGCACATCAACTTCCAGCAGCTCACCCTCATGCCCACCCAGCAGGCCTGAGCCGTCCCCCACGCCTGTTGCCGAGGTGGCCTTCAGCGTGCCATGCAGGCGCCTTATGTCCTTTCTGCATCAGGCGCTGGTGTTCCTGGCCGCCACGGTGGTCGCCGTGCCCCTCTTCAAGAAGCTGGGGCTGGGCTCCGTGCTGGGCTACCTGGCGGCGGGGGCGGCCATCGGGCCGTATGGCGCGGGCCTCATCTCCGACGTGGAGAACATCCTCCACATCGCGGAGCTGGGCGTGGTGCTGCTGCTGTTCGTGATTGGCCTGGAGTTGCAGCCGTCGCGTCTGTGGAACCTGCGCCGCTCCGTGTTCGGCATGGGCGGCGCGCAGGTGGTGCTGACGGGCGTGCTCCTGGGCGGCGTGGGCAAGGCGCTGGGCCTGTCCTGGGGCGCGGCCATCATCGCGGGCTTCGGCCTGTCGCTGTCCTCCACCGCGTTCGCGCTCCAGCTGCTCGCGGAGAAGAACCAGCTCACCGCCGAGCATGGGCAGCTGGCCTTCGGCATCCTCCTGTTCCAGGACCTGGCCGTGATTCCCCTGCTGGCCGCGCTGCCGCTGTTGGGCCGGTCCGACACGCCGTCCACGGAGGCCGGGTGGCTGATGGCCGTGAAGGCCGTGGGCGCGGTGCTGGTCGTGGTGGTCGCGGGCCGCTACCTCCTGCGGCCGGTGTTCCGCGCGGTGGCGTCCGTGCACAGCCAGGAGCTGTTCACCGCGACGGCGCTGCTCGTCGTTGTCGGCACCGCGACGCTGGTCAGCGCGGTGGGCCTGTCCATGGCGCTGGGCGCGTTCCTCGCGGGCGTGCTGCTGTCGGAGTCCGAGTACCGCCACGAGCTGGAGGCGGACATCGAGCCCTTCAAGGGCCTCCTGCTGGGCCTGTTCTTCATCGCCGTGGGCATGTCCTTGAACCTGGCGCTGCTCATGCGCGAGCCCTTGCGCGTGCTGGCGCTGGTGCTGGGCCTGACGTTCCTCAAGGCGCTGGTGCTGTACGGACTGGGGCGCGTGGGGCTGAAGAAGCCGGGCTCCGCGCTGAGCCTGTCGGTGGTGATTTCGCAGGGCGGTGAGTTCGCCTTCGTCCTCTTCTCCCTGGCGGTGTCCTTCCACGTGATGGAGCGCGCGCAGGCGGACCTGCTGGTGCTGGTGGTGGGCCTGTCCATGGTGGTGACGCCGTTCCTGTCCGCCATCCACGAGCGCTGGGTGGCGCCGCGCTTCAAGCACAAGGGCCCGCAGCGCGAGTACGACGTGTCCCCGGAAGAGGACCACCCGGTCATCATCGCGGGCATGGGGCGCGTGGGCCAGGTGGTGGCCCGTCTGCTGCGCGCGCGCCGCATCGGGTTCACCGCCATCGACGCGAGCGCGGAGCACATCGACTTCATCCAGCGCTTCGGCAACCAGGTGTTCTACGGCGACGCGTCCCGGTTGGATTTGCTTCGCGCCGCGCGCGCGGAGAAGGCCAAGGTGTTCGTGCTGGCCATCGACGACATGGCCGCGTCCCTGCGCACCGCGCAGATGGTGAAGGAGCACTTCCCGCACCTGACCATCTACGCGCGGGCACGCAACCGCGAGCACGCGTACCGGCTGCTGGACCTGGGCGTCACCCACCTCATCCGTGAGACGTTCGACGCGAGCCTGACGATGGCCGGCGACGTGCTCCAGGAGCTGGGCCTCACCTTCGCGGAGGCCCGCCGCTCCGTGGAGCGCTTCCGCGAGCACGACGAGGCCCTGATGCTGGAGAGCGCCAAGGTCTTCAAGGACGAGAAGAAGATGATGGAGGTCATCGTCCGCGCTCGCCGCGAGCTGGAGCTGTTGTTCGAGAAGGACGAAGCCGAGCAGAAGTCGGCCTGAGGGGGACGCACGACCATGAGCGCCGACACGAAGTCCTCGCGCCTCTACCTTTGGGTGCTGGCCGCCATCTTCGCGGGGGGCCTGCTGGGCCACTTCGCGCCGTCCACCGCGGTGAAGCTCAAGCCGCTGGGCGATGGGTTCATCGCGCTGGTGAAGATGCTCATCTCCCCGGTCATCTTCCTGACCGTGGTGCTGGGCGTGGCCAACGTGGCGGACATGAAGAAGGTGGGCCGGGTGGGCGGCAAGGCGCTGCTCTACTTCGAGGTCATCTCCACGTTCGCGCTCGTCATCGGCGCGGTGGTGGTGACGGTGCTCAAGCCGGGCTCCGGCTTCAACGTGGACCCTCGCACGCTGGACGCGAGCGCCGTGGCCCGCTTCGCCCAGCAGGCCCATGACCAGTCCACCCTGGGCTTCCTGCTGCACATCATCCCGCGCACCTTCGTGGACGCCTTCACCGGCGAGGGCGACCTGCTCCAGGTGCTGCTCTTGGCGCTCTTGTTCGGCTTCTCGCTGACGGCCATTGGCCCCGTGGCGAAGCCCGTGGTCGTCCTCTTCGAGGCGCTGTCCAAGGCCTTCTTCCACATGATTGGCACGGTGATGAAGCTGGCGCCCATTGGCGCGGGCGCGTCCATGGCCTTCACCCTGGGCGCCTACGGCATCACCAGCCTGGGGCCGCTCTTGCGCCTGATGGGCTGCTTCTATCTGGCGTGCGTGCTCTTCGTCGTGGTGGTGCTGGGGCTCGTCGCGCGGGTGACGGGCTTCTCCATCCTGAAGTTCCTGCGCTACATCCGCGCGGAGCTGTTCCTGGTGCTGGGCACGTCGTCGTCCGAGTCCGCGCTGGTGCCGCTGATGCAGAAGCTGGAGCGGCTGGGCTGCTCCAGGTCCGTGGTGGGGCTGGTGGTGCCCAGCGGCTACTCGTTCAACCTGGATGGCACCAACATCTACCTCACCATGGCGGCGCTCTTCGTGGCGCAGGCGCTCAACGTGGACCTGACTTTCACTCAGACGGCGACGCTGCTGGGCGTGGCGATGCTCACGTCCAAGGGCGCCTCCGGCGTGACGGGCGCGGGCTTCATCACCCTGGCCGCCACGCTGGCGGTGGTGCCGTCCGTGCCGGTGGCGGGGCTGGCGCTCATCCTGGGCATCGACCGGTTCATGAGCGAGGCGCGCGCGCTCACCAACTTCATTGGCAACGGCGTGGCCAGCATCGTCGTGTCCCGCTGGGAGAACGAGCTGGACCGCGAGCGGCTGCGCGCGGAGCTCAACGGCGTGCCCTCCCCCGAGGCTCCGCCCGCCGACGCGGGCACGGCCGCCTGAGCAGGGAGCACGGCGCATGCCACCTGCCTTGAAAGGCCGTGGAGCCGTCGTGCCCCCAAAGCCTCCGGGGCATCCTGCCCCCGCCGGGGCAATGTGCCCCAGGGGAGCATGGCCATCGCGCCCCGCGTCTGGCAGCGCCCCGCTCTGGGGCGTGTGTTGGCATGGCCAATGCTCTGGCCCCTGGTCAGCCCCGCACCCCACACCCCACTTCACACCTCGCGGGTCTGATCCGGAGTCTCTCCATGAAGCGCACGTCCGCCCTGGTCCTCGGTCTGTCCCTGTCCCTCGCCTCCGGCGCCTTCGCCGCCGAGTCCAAGCCCGCCGCCAAGAGCGCGCCCGCCGCCCAGGCGAAGGCCGGCGCCAAGGCGAAGAAGGCGAAGACGGGCGCCAGCCAGAAGGCCCCCGCCGCTCCGGCCGAAGGCTCGGGCAGCAACTAGCCACACACTGTCGTGACGCAGCACCCGCGGTACCCGTAGCGTACCTCCCCGGTCCGTGTGTTCCTTCCCCCTCACGCACGAACCGGGGGTTGCCTCTTCGTGAAGCTCGCTCGCAAGTTCACCCTGGCCCTGGTGCTCCTCGCCGTCGCGGTGATGGCCGGACTGCAGGCGTTCCAGGTCAACCGGGAGCTCGCCCGGTCGGAAATCGACACGCAGCACGACCACCGCCTGCTCGGCCACACGCTGGCAGGTTCCATTGGCAAGGCGTGGCAGCTGGCGGGCGAGTCCGAGGCGCTCACGCTGCTCAACCAGGCCAACCGCTTCCAGGAGCAGGTGCGGCTGCGCTGGGTGTGGCTGGACGGAGGCCCCGGCTCGGGCTTCGCGCCGGCGCTGCCCCCGGCCCTGCTGCTCAGCCTGCGCGCGGGCAACGACGGCTGGCTGATGGACAACTCCAGCAGCCCCGGCGTGCTGCGCTCGTACACGCCGGTGTTCCTGGGCCGGCGCATGGGCGCCATTGAAATCACCGAGTCCATGTCCGAGCAGGAGCAGCACGTGCGCACCACCGTGGTGGGCACCTTCATCGCCACGGCGGCGCTGTCCTTCTTCTTCCTGCTGGCCGCCATGGCCATGGGCCGCAGGCTGGTGGGCCGGCCCGTGGAGCAGCTGGTGCACCTGGCGGGGCGGATTGGCGAGGGCGACCTCACCGCGCGCGTGCCCCTGCGGCGCGAGCACGGCGACGAACTGACGACGCTGGCGGTGGCCATGAACCGGATGGGTGAACAGCTGGAGGAGACGCGCGCGAGGCTGGCGTCGGAGACGGCGGCGCGCCTGCGCACGGTGGAGCACCTGCGGCACGCGGACCGGCTCACCACGGTGGGCAAGCTCGCGTCCGGCGTGGCGCACGAGCTGGGCACGCCGCTCAACGTCGTGATGGGCCGCGCGAAGATGGTGTCCTCCGGCGAGGCGGAGGGCGACGAGGTGAACGAGTGCGCCCGCATCATCTTCCAGCAGGCGCAGCACATGACCGGCATCATCCGGCAGCTGCTGGACTTCGCGCGCAGGCGCACCCCGTCACGCGCGCCGGAGGACCTGTCGCTGCTGGCCGAGCGCACGCTGTCGCTGCTCAAGCCCATGGCCACGAAGCGGGGCGTGACGCTGTCCCAGGAGGTGCCCGCGGGCTTCACCGTGGAGGTGGACGCGGGGCAGATGCAGCAGGTGCTCACCAACCTGGTGATGAACGGGCTCCACGCCATGGCCCGGCCCGGCACCCTGCGGGTGCGCGTGCAGGTGCTGCGCGCCACGCCCCCCGCGGACGTGGGCGGCGCGGAGCAGGAATGGGTGCGGCTGGACGTGGAGGACGAGGGAACGGGCATTCCCGCGGACGTGCTGCCCCACGTCTTCGAGCCCTTCTTCACCACCAAGGACGTGGGCGAGGGAACGGGGCTCGGATTGTCCGTCTCCTATGGGATGGTGCGGGACCACGGCGGCTGGATTGACGTGAAAAGCGAGCCGGGCCGTGGGAGTTGTTTCTCCATCTACCTGCCGCCGGGGACGCACGCATGCCAGGCCGCATCCTGATTGTCGAAGACGAGCGCGAGATGCGCGCCCTGGTGGAGAAGGGCCTCCAGCGCCGGGGCTTCCAGCCCGTGGCCGTGGCCGCCGCGGACGAGGCCTTGCAGAAGCTGTCCGTCGAGGACTTCGACACGGTGCTCACCGACCTGCGCATGCCGGGCATGGACGGCCTGGCGCTGTGCGAGCGCATCGTGCTCAACCGGCCGGACATCCCCGTCGTGGTGGTGACGGCCTTTGGCAGCCTGGAGACGGCGGTGGCCGCCATCCGCGCGGGCGCCTACGACTTCATCACCAAGCCCATCGACCTGGACGCGCTGGTGCTGGTGCTGGAGCGCGCCGTGCAGCACCGCGCCCTGCGCGCGGAGGTGCGACGGCTGCGCGAGGCCCTGGACCAGCGCCAGGACGACGGCGCGCTCGTGGGGGAGAGCCCCGCGCTCAAGCAGGCCTACGCGCTCATCGACCGGGTGGCGGACGTGGACGCCACGGTGCTGATTACCGGTGAGAGCGGCACCGGCAAGGAGGTGGCCGCGCGCGCGCTCCATGCCCGGGGCCGGCGCAAGGAGGGGCCCTTCGTGGCCATCAACTGCGCGGCCATGCCGGAGCAACTGCTGGAGAGCGAGCTGTTCGGCCACGCCAGGGGCGCCTTCACCGACGCGAAGGCCTCGCGCACGGGCCTGTTCGTGAAGGCGAATGGCGGCACGCTGTTCCTGGACGAGGTGGGCGAGCTGCCCATGACGCTCCAGCCGAAGCTCCTGCGCGCGCTGCAGGAGCGCGTGGTGCGCCCGGTGGGCGGGGACACGGAGACGCCCTTCGACGCGCGCATCGTCGCGGCCACCAACCGCGACCTGGAGCTGGCGGTGGAGGAGAACCGCTTCCGCGAGGACCTCTACTACCGGCTCAACGTCATTGGTCTGGAATTGCCTCCGCTGCGCGCGCGCGGCAACGACGTGCTGCTGTTGTCCCAGCGCTTCGTGGAGCAGTTCGCGACCCGCACGGGCAAGAAGGTGGTGGGGCTGTCCCCCGCGGCGGCGCAGCGCCTGTTGGCCTACGGGTGGCCGGGCAACGTGCGCGAGCTGCAGAACTGCATCGAGCGCGCCGTGGCGCTCACGTCCTTCGAACAGCTCACCGTGGACGACCTGCCGGAGCGCATCCGCAACTACAGCTCGCCGCGCGTGGTGCCTGAGAACACGGACCCGTCGGAGCTGGTGACGCTGGAGGAGCTGGAGCGGCGCTACATCCACCGCGTGCTGGAGGCGGTGGGAGGCAGCCGCACGCTCGCCGCGCGCATCCTGGGCGTGGACCGCAAGACGCTCTACCGCAAGCTGGAGCGGGGCGATGGAGAGGCCAGGAAGAACTAGCTGGGAACGGGGACAGGGCGCACCTCCCCCCCTGGGTGGCGTCCGCCCCGTTTTCCCAGCACCTGGGAGACCCTGGAGCATCCGCTCCGGCCACAACCCTCCGTCGTGGACACAAGTCGCCTTCACCCCCTGGGGCGGGCCCCCGTCTGGCCTTCCGCGGGGTATGGTTCCGGGAGGATGCGCCCCGTCCCTGTCCAGAGCCGAGTCTTCTGTCGCGTGGCGGACCTCGCGCGCGGCGTGGGCGACAAGAACGTGACGGACCCGTTCCCTCCTGGAGGTTCCTGCCTACCCTCGGAAATCCACGAGTCCCCGTTTCGCGTAAACAGGCGGTCAGGGTGCCCGCCGCTGTCCTGCTTCCGTGTTCCGGCGATGAAGCCGGGCACGCTCCGCGGTACCGCAGTGTTTTCGACCTGAAGGAACCCGTCCCCCGCCTCCCAACCACGACCCGCCGATGGCCCAAGCT
>NZ_RAWL01000404.1:0-7742 GCF_003668885.1 Corallococcus sp. AB049A
TAGGGGATGCCCTTGAAGACCTTCAGCCCGTTGATGATCTCCCCCACCACGGGGCCGTCGTCGGTCGTCACCTGGACCGGTGGGTTGACGAAGGCGCCACTCGTGATGGGGGCGGGGAGCTCGTCCGGCGGAGACTCGGGGGCCGTGCAGCCCCAGAGCAGGAGGACGGTCAGAAGCCACGGGGCGCGAGCGAAGGGCAGGGGCATGGTCACGGAAGAAAGAGGGGCATCCTGTCCCGCCCAGTGGGGTGATGGCGAGCCCCGGCGCCGCTGCGCAACCTCCACATCACCCACACGTACCACGTGCTGAAGGTGTGCTTCGCGGGCGTGCTGGGGGAGGTGGCTCAGTCCTGGTGCGGCTTCTCCACCTGGGCGTCGAAGACGGCGGGGACCTTCATCCGCAAGGAGATGGTGGAACTGCCGGACCGGACGCTGCGGCTATGAGCGGGGCGGCGCTTCGCGGGTCATCTCCACCATGGTGGGGCGCCAGCCCAGCCGCGTGAACAGCCGCTGCGCGGATTCGTTCTTCGCGGCGGTGCTGAGCACGACGCGCGGCGCGCCCATCTCCGTGAGCCGCTGCACCATGGCCTCCGCCAGCAGCCGCCCGGTGCCGGTGCCGCGCGCCTTCTCCTCCACCCAGATGTCGTGCAGGGCGCCGTGCTTGTCGAGGAGCATGTTCCAGTCCACGCCCTCCAGCCGGCCGTAGCAGTAGCCCACGGCTTCACCGTCCAGGTCGGCCACGAGCACCACGGCCTCCTGTGGACGGCGCGCCTCCTTGCCCAGCCACCAGCGATAGCCGGACTCCACGTCGTCCGGGAGCATGAAGCGCTGGGCGTCGAAGCCGTGGTGCTGGCGCGCGAGCGCCGCGCCCATGCGGCCCAGCGCGGGCGCGTCCGAGTCCTTCGCGGGGCGGATGGTGACGGGCATGCGTCCTCCTGAGAGCGGGTGGCCACCCCAGGTTGCGCACCGCTGCCCGCGTCTGTCGAAGCCTTCCGGAGGAAAATGCTCAGCCGGCCACGCGGGACGGCGGGCGGGCGTCCGCTACCGGGCCTTCGCGCGCATCTGGGGCGCCGTGCGCTTGTCGTCGCGCAGCCCGGAGCGGGCCAGCTCCAGGAGGCCCCAGCCGGCCACGAGCGCGAACACCGCGCCCACCGCCGTCACGATGTAGTTCGCGAGCCCCGTGTCACCACACTGGAGGCAGGCCACGGACGGATCCGCCGGCTCGTAGTGCAGCGTCACCGGCGCGCCCGTCACGTAGTGGCGCGACACCGCCTGCGCGTCCGCGAGCCCGCCTGCGCCATGGCCGTCGAAGGCCACCGTGTCGGAGGTGTACGGGACGCCGTTCACCTCGTAGCGGTAGCTCACCTCCGGGCGGAAGCTCACCGCGCGCTTGCTGCGCAGCGTCTCCACGCGGGAGGACACCACGGTGCCCTGCACGGTGGGCCAGTCCCTGCTCACCTTCGAGCGGTACACCATCCGGCCGCCCGCGAACGCCAGCGCCACGCCGATGCCCAGCAGGGCCAGCCCCATCAGCCACTTCATCATCGTTCGAGTCCTTGCCTGCCTCCCACCGCGCTGCCTGGGGCGGAGAGGGCGAATCCGGCTTGGATTTGCAGCCACCGGGCCAGGGCCTTCCACCCGGAGGCATGGGGCTGCGGCGCGGGGCAGATTTCCCCACGGGGGGCAATTCGCCCCAGTAGAGTCGGGGTCTCCATGTCCGCACTCGCCCAAGAGCTCGAAGTGGCCCGGCGCATCGCGCGCCAGGCTGGTGACATCCTCCTGCAGGTCTACGCCACCGACTTCTCCGTCACGGACAAGGCCGGCGGCGCAGGGCCCGTCACGGTGGCGGACGAGCGGGCCAACGCCTTCATCGTCGGCGAGCTGCGCAAGGCCTTCCCGGCGGACGGCGTGGTGGCGGAGGAGAAGGAGGACGTCTCCGACGCGAAGCGCTTCAGCCGCTGCTGGTTCGTGGATCCGCTCGACGGCACGCAGGAGTTCGTGAACCGCAACGGCGAGTTCGCCATCCACATCGGCCTGGCGGTGGAGGGCCGGGCGGCGCTGGGCGTCGTCTACCGCGCGGTGGGGGACGTGCTGTACTCCGGCATCGTGGGCGAGCAGGGCTCCGTGGAGGACCCCCAGGGCCGCCGCGCGCTGCGCGTGTCGGACGTGGCGGATCCGGCGCAGCTGCGGCTCGTGACGTCACGCTCGCACCGCTCGAAGACGACGGACGCGGTGGTGCGGGGGCTGGGCATCACGAAGGAGACGGAGTCCGGTTCGGTGGGCCTCAAGTGCGGCCTCTTGGCGGAGGCCCGCTGCGACCTCTACGTGCACGTGAGCGACAAGAGCTACCGCTGGGACAACTGCGCGCCGGAGGCCGTCATCCGCTCCGCGGGCGGCGTGCTCACGGACCTGGCCGGCAACGCGTACCTGTATGACGGCTCGGAGCTGCAGAACCGCCGGGGCCTGCTCGCGTGCAACGCCGCCGCGTTCGACAAGGTGCTGCCCGTCGCCTCGCAGGTGGCCCGCGAAGCGGGGCTCTTGAAGTAGTCAGCGCGACCCGGCCGCGCGGCGCAGTTCACCGTACAGCCGCGCGAGGTCCGGGAGCTGGTAGCTGGCGTTGAGCCCGCTGGGATTGGGCAGCACCCACAGCCGCGTGTCGCCCAGCGTCTCCTCCTGCGGTCCGAATCTCGCCTTCGGCCGCGCGAAGGCGGTGCGGTACGCGCCCAGCCCCAGCACCGCGAGGTACTTCGGGCGGTAGCGCTTCACCTTGCGCAAGAGCGACTTCGCCCCTTCGGCGTACTCGTGGGGCTCCAGCATGTCCGCGCTCGCCGTGGCCCGGTCCACCACGTTGGTGATGCCCAGCCCCAGCGCCAAGAGCTCCTCCTGCTCCGAGGGCAGCAGGCGGCGCGGCGTGAAGCCCGACGCGTGCAGAGAGGGCCAGAAGCGGTTGCCCGGCCGCGCGAAGTGCACCCCCACCACCGCCGAGTAGAGGCTGGGGTTGATGCCGCAGAAGAGCACCCGCAGGTCCTTCGCCAGCAGGTCCGGCATGGTGCGGCCGGTGGCGGCGAACAGCTCGTCCTTCGTGGGGCGGTGGAGCTTCATGGAGTGGGAGACCCGGCCCCGAACCTAGCGGGTCGGGTGCCGCCTCGCACGGGGACACACCTGGACGCAGGCCGGGCAGGGGAGGGGACGGATGCCTTTCCCCGGCGACAGCACCCGGCCCGCACGGGCAGAGTGCCGCCTCGTGTCTGATTCGAATCCGTCCGCGTCCTTCCGGCTGACGCCCAGGCACTGGGCCGCGCTGGCCGTGAGCGTGCTGCCGCTGGTCCTCTACGCGTTCTCCAGCCGCGAGGGCGACCTGCCGCTCTACTTCCGGACGGCGCGCGCGTTCCTGGACGGCGCGGTCCCCAACCGCGACTTCCGCTTCGAGTACCCGCCCTACGCGCTCCTGTGGTTCGTGCCCGCGACGTGGGCGGGCGGCGACCTGCGCGGCTTCGTCCTCGCGTTCGGCCTCCAGCTCACGCTCTTCGACGCGTTCATCAAGTGGCTGCTCCTGTCCGAGGGCGTGCGCCGCTGGGGCACGTCCTGGCGCGCGTGGGCGCCGCTGGGCGCGTACTTCGTCGTCAGCTGGATCCAGAGCGTCCACTACCTCAAGCGCTACGACCTCATCCCCGCCGCGTTGGCGCTGGCCGCGTTGGTGGCCCTGATGCGCGGGCGCGAGGGCTGGGCGGGCGCGGCGCTCGCGGTGGGCACCGTCACCAAGCTGTACCCCGCCGTGCTCGTGCCGGTGGCCCTGGCCGTGGCCTGGCGCCGGGGCTCGAAGCCGACGCGGGCGCTCGTCACCGGGCTTGTCGCGGGCGTGCTGCCGCTGGTGCCGCTGAGCCTCGTGTGGCCGTGGTGGCAGTTCGCGTCCTTCCACGTCGAGCGAGGGCTCCAGGTGGAGGCCTTCAGCGCCGGCCTGCTCTGGGCCGCGCACCAGCTGGGCCTTGCCGACGTGCAGTGGGTCCACGCTCCGGCCTCCTACGAGCTGCACGGCGCGGCCGCTGAGACCGTCCGCGCCATCACCCGCCAGGTGTGGGTCGCGGGCTCGCTGCTGGCCGCGGCGGTGTCCGTGCGCGCGGCGTGGCGCAGGCCTCCGGTGCAGGTGGAGGACGTGGCCCGGCTGGCGCTGGTGCCGCTCACGGCGTTCGTCATCCTCAACCCCGTGCTGAGCCCGCAGTACCTCATCTGGCTCACCGGGGCCGCCGCGCTCGCGCTGCTCTCCGGCGCGGTGGGGCCGTCCGTGGTGCTGCTGGTGGCCGCGGCCATCACCCGGGGCCTCTTCGCGGGCAGCACCTATCGAACCGGCTGGCAGCCGTCATTCACGCTGCTGCTGCTCGCGCGCAACGCGATGGTGCTCTTCGCGGGGCTCGCCTGGGCCCGCGAGCTGAGGCGGTGGGGAGGCCCGGGCGCCGCTCCGCTCCCGGATCCGAAGGACGCACCCCTGCCGACACCGCAGGCCTGAAGCCCGGCTGCCTGCTCCGCGAGGCACCCCTGGCCGGTGCGAAGCCCAGGGCTCGTGGTTAGAAGGAAGGCATGGCCCGTCCGGTGAACGTGAACGCCCTGCTGCCCATCGAGGCGGAGTTCCAGCGCGAGCGCGCCTCCGGGCTGCGCCGCTCCGGTGACAAGCTGGAGGACGCGCTCGCCCAGGTGGCCCAGGCGGAGAAGGAGCTGCGCGCCCTGCACGGCGTGGCGCGCGTGGAGCGCTACGCGGCGTACCGCGCGCTGTGGAAGGAAGCGGAGCGGCTGCGCTGGAACCTCACCGTGCAGCGCGAGGCCTGCGGCCTGCGCAACCACCGCGACCTGGACGTCGTCTACCCGATGCCGCCCCTGCTCAAGGAGTGACGTCCGGCTGTTCACCGCTTCACGGTGCGGAGCGCCACGCGGCCACGGCGAAGAGCGCCCAGCCCGCGAGGAAGCCCAGGCCGCCCAGCGGCGTGATGGCGCCCAGCACGCGCACGCCGGACAGGGCCAGCGCGTACAGGCTGCCGGAGAACAGGACGATGCCCGCGAGCATCGCCCAGCCCGCGGACTCCAGGAGCGCCGAGGGGCGCACCGTGCCGAAGAGGCCCACGGCCACCAGCGCGAGCGCGTGGTACATGTGGTAGCGCGCACCGGTTTCGAAGATGACCTGCAGCTCCTGCGGGAGCCGGGACTTCAGCGCATGCGCCCCGAAGGCGCCCGCACCCACGGACAGGAAAGCGTTCACCGCGCCCACCACGATCCACCACCGCATCATCGAGTGCCTTTCTTCGCGCGCTTGACTGCGGCACGCTACACCGCGCTTCACGGCAGCGTCCTGGTTGAACACGCCACCCGCCCCAGCCGCGCCCCTATCCGCGATGACGACTTCTTCATCCTTCCAGCAGACCCCGTCGATTCCCTTCGAGCTGCGCCAGTCCACCATCCAGGGCACGGGCGCCTTCGCCACCCGCCGCATCCGCAAGGGCGCGCGCATCATCGAGTACATCGGTGAGCGCATCACCCAGTCGGAGGCGGACGTGCGCTACGACGACGAGTCGATGGAGCGCCACCACACGTTCCTCTTCAACCTGGACAACGACACGGTGCTGGACGCGGGGACGCTTCACAACGAGTCGCGCTACATCAACCACTCGTGCGAGCCCAACTGTCAGTCCCTCATCGACAAGGGCCACATCCACATCTACGCGCTGCGCACCATCGAACCGGGGGAGGAGCTGACGTACGACTACGCGTACGAGCGCACCCCGGAGATGGACGCGGAAGCGGAAGCCCTCTACGTCTGCCGCTGTGGCACGCCCTCGTGCCGGGGCACCATCCTCGCCCCGGAGAAGAAGGCCCCCGCGCGGCGCAAGAAGGCCGCGTCGAAGTCCAAGCCGACCTCCAAGGCGAAGTCCGGCTCGAAGTCCAAGCCAGCCTCCAAGGCCAAGTCCGCCAAGAAGTCGAAGGCCGCGCCGCCGGCCGCCGCGAAGAAGAAGCGGGGCACCCAGCGGGCGAAGTCGCCGGGCCGCGGCCGCCGCGCCGCGAGCTGAAGGACGCCACGACAGGCGCGCGCTCGCTGGGGCCGGGCATTAGACTGGAAGCGTGAAAGACGTCCTGCGCTTCCTGCTCACCGAGGCCCCTGACTCTCCCGCGCTCGACTCCGTGGAGGCCTGGTGGCGCCGGCACCTCGCGGTGGTGCCGCGCTTCCCGGTGCCCGCGGACCAGGCGCTCGCGAGCGGCTTCCGGATGGACCGGATGGGGTTCGCGTTCGCCTCCGGCTACCAGGCCGCGCTGCGCTCCCTCTTCCCCCAGCTTCCGAAGGACCAGCGCGCCGCGCTCTGTGCCACGGAGAACGGCGGCGGGCACCCCAGCGCCATGGAGACGAAGCTCACGCCGAAGGGCGCGGGCTTCACGCTCGATGGCATGAAGACGTACGTGACACTGGGCACGCACGCGGAGGTGCTGCTGGTGGTCGCCTCCGAGGGCCGCGACGCCCAGGAGCGCAACCGCCTGCGAATGGTGCGCCTGGACGCGAGAAAGCCCGGAGTCACGGTGGAGCCGCTGCCGCCCCTGGGCTTCGTGCCGGAGGTGCCGCACGCGGCGCTGCGCCTGGAGGGCGTGGAGGTGGCGCCGGGGGACGTGCTGCCCGGGGATGGCTACACGCGCTACCTGAAGCCGTTCCGCACGGTGGAGGACTGCCACGTCAACCTGGCGGTGCTGGGGTGGCTGCTGAAGGTGGCCCGCCGGTGCGGCTGGCCGGTGGCGCTGCGCGAGGAGCTGGTGGCTATCGCGGTGATGATCCGCGCGCTGGCGCTGGAGGACCCCAGCGACCCGGCCGTGCACGTGGCGCTGGGCGGCGCGCTCACGCAGGTGCACCGCGCGCTGGAGCGCTGCGAGGTGGCCTGGGAGGGCGTGGACGTGGAGATGCGCGAGCGGTGGCAGCGCGACCGGCGCGTGCTCGACCTGGCGTCCAAGGTGCGCGCGAAGCGGCTGGAGGCCGCGCGCCAGCGGCTGGCCGGCGGCCTGGGCGAGGACTGACGTTCAGGGAAAAGCGAGGCCCGCGAGGGGAGGGGCCTGAAGCCTCCTCCACCACGCGGGCCTGGGATGCTACGGGGAGTTCTTCAGTACCGGCCGCCGCCCAGCGCGGAGACGGCGGCGGACAGGATGCGGTTCTCCACGCCCCAGACGGCCTTGTTCATGCCCTTCACGCCCGCGCCGCGCATGTAGTCCGTGAAGTCGTGCAGGGCGGTGGAGCGCTGCATGCGCTCCGTCTTGGCCGCGTAGAGCAGCGGCGTGTTCGGCGCGCCCGTGAGGCCCAGGTCGGGGCAGGCCTCGGAGAGCGCCGCGCGGTCGATGCCCGTCACCGCGGACAGCATCGCCACGGTGAAGTGGTGCACCGGCAGCTCGCGGGCGTTGGGCACGCGCTCCAGCACCTTCGCGCGCGTCGCCGGGTCGGTCGCCAGCTGGGGCAGCGTCACCCGGGACATCTCCAAAATCTGCTCGTTGGTGACGTGCTTGTTGTCCAGGATGGCCCGGTCGAACAGGCTCTGCGGCGTGTCACCCTTGATGGTGATGTTCACGTCGGAGAGGCGCTGGCGCATGGTCTGGATGGCGCGCCCCACCTCCGTGTTGGCGCCGCCGCGCCACGAGCCCGGCGTCGCCTGCACCGGCGCCGCCGTCGCGCGGGTGCGCGCCAGCTCCGCGCGGTTGAGCACGTCCGCGCGTGACGCCTCCGTGACC
>NZ_RAWL01000405.1:0-7660 GCF_003668885.1 Corallococcus sp. AB049A
TTAAGTCGTCGGCAGCGTCAGATGTGTATAAGAGATAGGCCCTCCACGCTGGACGCCGGCCGGGCGCTCCGGGAGGGACGGGCGGACGTGGTGGTGGGGCTGTGGGGCGACGTGGAGCTGGCGGCGCGGGACCGGGGCGGCAAGGTGCTGGCCACCACGGCGGACGCCCCGCACCTGCTGGCCACGGTGCTGGTGGCCCGGGGCGACTTCGCGGCGCGCTACCCGGACGCGGTGCGGCGGGTGCTGCGGGGGCTGTTGGACGCGGGACAGGGCGTGCTGAAGGACCCGGCCGCCGGGGCCCGGCTGTTGGGCGAGGTGGCGCCCTACCTGGGCGACCCCACGGAGGCCATCCGGAGCGCTCCGCCCGCGACACTGGCGGACAATCGGGCCTTCTTCGGACTTTCCGGCGAGGCGCCGGTTACCTATGACGAGCTCTTCCAGAGCGCCGCGGCGCTCTTCCAGAAGCTCAAGCGCGGGAATGCGCCCCCACCGGCGGAGGACACGCGGGACCTGGGCGCGCTGAAGTACGTCTCCGAGGCGCGGGGGCCCTGACAGCGGGGCGTTAGAGGGAAGGGGAGTCGGACGTGGCGAAGACACCGAACTACATCAAGGCCGCGTTCCTCCTGCCGGCCAACCTGGTGGGGCTGACGACGGCGGCCATGTCCAGCGCCGTGACGCAGGAGCCGCTGCCCATGATGGTGGCGCTGGGCGTGGAGGGCGTCTACCTGGCCGTCCTGTCGTCCATGAAGCGCTTCCAGCGCGCCGTGCGGGCGCAGCAGCCGGACAACCCGGAGGCCGCGCGCGCGGCGGTGGACTCGCTGCTCGCGGACCTGGCGCCGTCGCAGCGGGACCACTACCAGCAGCTGGTGGGGCTGAAGGAGAAGATCCTCGCCAACTACCGCAAGCTGCCCGGCGGGCGCGTGCTGGTGGCGGACAGCGAGCCCAAGCTGGACGCGCTGCTCACGTCCTTCCTGCGGCTCATCTCCGCGCTCAACCAGTACCGCACGTACCTCAACGGGTCCGACCGCGAGCACCTCACCTCCGAGGTGACGGCGCTGGAGGCGGAGGTCGAAAGCGAAGCCAACCCGCGCCTCAAGGACGTGAAGGGCAAGCGCGTGGAGATCCTGCGCAAGCGCCTGATGCGCTTCGAGCAGGCGGGCGAGAGCCGCGAGGTGGTGAGCCACCAGCTGGCGGGCATCGAGGACCTGATGCGGCTGACGCACGAGCAGTCCATCGCCATCCGCGACCCGGAGAGCGTCAACCGGCAGCTGGACGTGCTCTCCGCGGAGACGGAGGCCACGGACGAGACGGTGCGCCAGATGGAGCGCTTCCTCGACTTCACCGAGGAGACCTCCGCGCCCCTGCCGCACGGCGGCACCCGCGTGCGGTAGGGCGGGCACGGGCCCGGCCGGCGGGCACCTGTTCACCGTGGCACCTTGTGGCCATGGCAGGCGCCGGGAACGGCGCACGAATAGATTGACTCTCCGGCGCAGGCATCCTGTCCTGACGCCCATGCTCCGCCGCGTTGGATTCCTCCCGTTGGTCCTGCTGTTGGTCGTGTTCGCCGGCTGCTCGCGCTGCGGGAAGGAGGCGGCGGGGCCCGCGGATTCGCCCCGGGGTGTTTCGCGCTACCTGCCGCGCACCGCGCAGGCGGCCGTCGTCATCGACGACCTGGGCACGCTGGGCGAGAAGCTCGCGCGCTTCCAGAACCTCAAGGTGGCCACGTTCGTCGCGCAGCTGCAGAACTTCTCCTCCGCGGAGCGCTACGTGTCCGCGGTGATGCGGCAGGTGGGCGTGGACCTGCGCAGCCGGAAGGCGCTGGAGGACGCCGGCATCGACCCGAAGCGCGGCGCCGGCGCGGCCTTCCTCGGCGGCACGCAGGCCGTGTCCGTCATTGGCGTGAAGGACGCGGACAAGCTGAAGACGACCTTCGCCACCTTCGCGCGCTCGCGCCTGGGCGCTTCGGAGGAGAAGGACACGAAGGTGGATGCCGGGCGGCTCGTCACCTTCAACCGCCCGGGCTCCACGGAGCCCATGCTGGGCATGCTCTTCCTCAAGCACGACCTGGTGCTGCTGTCCGCGGGCGCGGCCGTGCCTCGGCTGACGGAGCTGGCGGCGCTGCCGGAGGAGCAGTCGCTTTCGAAGGAGCCGGTGCTGGAGGCGTCCCTCAAGCGCCTCTCCGGCGACCGTGACTTCCACGTGTGGCTGCCGGGCGGCATGGGCCTCCTGCCCGCGGGCAGCGTGCAGGGCATCACCTTCACGGGCCACATCGAGGACCGCGCGGTGACGCTGCGCGCGGACGCGCCGTGGCCGGACACGCAGGTGTCGCTCGCGGCGCTGGAGGCCAAGGGCGGCGAGTCGCTCGCGGGCTGGCTGCCGCAGGACAGCTTCTTCGTGGCGCGCTTCCGGGGTGACCCGTCGCAGCTGGACGGCGTGTGGCCGTACCTGGCCGGCTCGCAGGTGACGCGCGCGGTGCAGGAGGCGGGCTTCAACGTGAAGACGGAGGTGCTGGACAACCTCAAGCCGGGCATGGCGCTGAGCCTGTCGCTGGCGCCCAACGTCAACCTGTCCTCGGGCATGCCGGACCTGGACCTGCGGCGCACCAACCCCTTCCGCTTCGTCAACCTGGTGGCGCTCGCGGAGGTGAAGGACGTGGCGAAGGGGCAGGCCACGCTCGAAAAGGTGCCGGGTTTCGCGGGCGGCTTCGGCGCGAAGGTGGAGGCCACGGACCTGAGCGGCCAGAAGGCGTACCTCACGTCGTACCGCGCGGGCGAGGGCGCGCACTTCGCGCTGTCCAAGGACGGCAAGCTGGTGCTCGCGGCGCCCAAGGCGCGCCTGGAGTCCACGCTGGCCTCGTTCGCGCAGCCCGCGGGCGCGGGCCCCGTGTCCGAGGACCTGAAGGCGGTGGGCAAGGACGCCGCGCTGGTGGTGCTGTTGGACCTGCGCCGGCTGTCGGACGCGGTGAAGGCGCTGCCGTCCGCCGCGTGGGGCATTGGCGGCTTCGCCATCAAGGCCACCACGGTGCGCTGGCTGGACGCCACGGATGACCTGCGCGCGGTGACCATGGCCCTGTCCCGCAAGGACAAGGCGCTGCAGGCGGAAATCTCCCTGCGGCTCACGCCCGCGCCCGCGGCCTCCACCACCACGACCACCCCGGCCACGCCTTGATTCGCGCCCGAGATGTCGTGAAGGAGTACGAGGACGGCGAGGGCTCGCGCGTGCGCGTCCTGGACGGCGTGTCGCTGGACGTGGAGGCCGGGGACTTCGTCGCGGTGGTGGGCGCGTCCGGCAGCGGCAAGTCCACGCTGCTGCACCTGCTGGGCGGCCTGGACGTGCACTACCAGGGCACGGTGGAGGTGGGCGGCGTGAAGCTCACCGGCCTGAAGGACAAGGAGCTGGCGCGCTTTCGCAACACGCACGTGGGCTTCGTCTTCCAGTCCTTCCACCTCATCCCCAACCTGTCCGCGCTGGAGAACGTGCTCTTGCCCTCGCACTTCGGTCCGGCCACGCCGGATGGCCGCAAGCGCGCGAGCCAGCTGTTGGAGCGCGTGGGCCTGGGCGCCAAGCAGGACCGCGCGCCCATCCGGCTGTCGGGTGGCGAGCGTCAGCGCGTGGCCATTGCCCGCGCCCTGTTTGGCGGCCCGAAGCTGCTGCTCTGCGACGAGCCCACGGGCAACCTGGACGCGGCCACGGGCGCGGGCGTCATCCAGCTGTTCCAGGAGCTGCACAGGGAAGGGCTCACGGTGCTGACCGTCACCCACGAGGAGCGCATGAGCGCGGTGGCGCGGCGGGTGCTGCGGCTCAAGGACGCGCGGCTGGTGGAGGAATCCCCCGCGTCAGCCGCCATGGCGTCGCGAGGTGCCCCGTGAGGTTCGACGCACTGTCGCGACTGGTGAGGTTGTCCCTCGCGCGCGAGCGCAAGGGCGCGTTCTTCTCCGCCTTCGGCGTGGCCATGGGCGTGGGCGCGCTGGTGTTCTTCGTGGGCCTGGGCCTGGGCGTGGGGCGCGTCATCCGCGAGCGCATCTTCCCCACGGACTCGCGGCTGGTGGACGTGGTGCCCCCGGCGGTGTCGCTGGGCCTCCTGGGCGGCGGCAAGCTGGACGCGGCCGCGGTGGAGCGGCTGGCCGCGCTGCCCGGCGTGGAGGCGACGTACCGGAAGATGAACGTCCGCGTGCCGGCGGTGACGCGCTACGACGGCGTCTTCTTCGGCTCGCGCCTGCGCATGGGCATGGAGGTGCTCGCGGTGGGCGTGGACCCGGGCCTCGTGCAGAAGGACGTGGGGCTGCCGGAGGCGAAGGACTTCAAGGACCCGGGGGAGGGCAAGGCCATCCCCGCGCTCATCTCCACGCGCCTCCTGGAGCTGTACAACAAGACGTTCGCGCCCGCGCGCAAGCTGCCGCAGCTGTCCGCGGAGATGCTCATCGGCTTCGGCTTCCCCGTGGAGTTCAACCGCTCCTACGTGGCGGCCACGTCCGGCGGGCCCACCAGCACGCAGCAGGCGCAGGTGGTGGGCGCGTCCGACCGGGCCATGCTCGCGGGCATCACCATCCCGCTGGACACGGCCGTGCGCATCAACCGCGCTTCCGGCGCGGACGCGGACAGCTACTCCGGCGTCACGCTGGTGGCGGCGGACCCCTCGCGCGTCCCGGAGCTGGTGGAGGCGGTGAAGGGGATGGGCTTCGAAATCGATGATCAGGAGCGCCGGATGGCGGAGAACGCGGGCGCGGCGGTGGCGCTCACCACGTCCGCGCTGGCCCTGCTCTCCATCCTCATCTGCGTGCTGGCGGCGGTGAACATCGCCCACGCCATGTCCTCCTCCGTGCGCGCGCGGGCCAGGGAGATTGGCGTGATGCAGGCGGTGGGCGCCTCGCGCGCGGACGTGCGCGCCATCGTGCTGGCGGAGGCCGGCGTGGTGGGCGTGCTGGGCGGCGCGGCGGGCACGGCGGCGGCGCTGGTGCTGGCCTTCATCGTGGACCGGCTCGCGAAGAGCCACCTGCCCAACTTCCCCTTCAAGCCGGAGAGCTTCTTCTCCTTCCCGGCGGGGGTCGTGCTGGGCGGCGTGCTGCTGGGGCTGCTCGCCGCGCTGGCCGGGGCCTACTTCCCCAGCCGCCGCGCCGCCGCCACGGATCCG
This sequence comes from Corallococcus sp. AB049A, assembly GCF_003668885.1. Taxonomy (NCBI): domain Bacteria; kingdom Pseudomonadati; phylum Myxococcota; class Myxococcia; order Myxococcales; family Myxococcaceae; genus Corallococcus; species Corallococcus sp. AB049A. Next base: position 5,132 of record NZ_RAWL01000405.1, read on the forward strand.
GCCAGGACGCTGGCGGGATGAGCGGCCCCTCGCGCAAGACGCTGCTGGCCAACGTCGTGTGCCTGGGGGCGCTCGGGTGGATCTACGGGGGTGACCTGTCGGATGCGCTGCGCGCCCGGACCGCGGAGGTCTCCGCGCTCATGTCGCCGCCGTCCACCGTGCGCACCAGCGTCGTGCTGGGGCTCGCGGGCGTGGGCCTGGCCGTGTTCACTGCGGGGCTCCTGCGCAAGAAGCCGGAGGACTTCAAGGGCTACCGGCTCTTGCCCATCCTGCTCGTGCTGGCGCTCTTCGTGGACCTGGTGCTGGCGGAGGGGCGCACGCCGCTGGACTCACCGGACCTGGCCGCCGTGGCGCTCCAGCGCTTCCAGGGAGAGGCCCAGAAGCGGGCCACGGTGGCGGCCGTGCCCGCGCGAGCCGAGGAACTCCAGCCGCTCGTGGACGCCCTGGGCTCGCCGCCGTACCTGGAGCGCGGCCTCGCGGTGCCGGCCTACGCACTCCAGGTGCGCACCGGGTGCCAGGGCCCGGTCCGTGACGCGCCCGGCACGAGGCCCGGCACGCTGATCTACTGCGTGTCCCCTGACGGCAAGCAGGCCTGGGTGACGCTGGTGGGGCTGCCCGCCGAGGTGCGCTTTGGTGCGCCCGCCGTGCTCTCCCAGCGGGGCGAGCCGCGCGTCGCCATCGTGCGCGCCCAGCTCCCCGAGGAGGAGGAGAAGGGCGCTCCGCCCGGAATCGACCTGGAGGACTCCCTGGTGGATGGGGGCGAAGCGGTGTTCCCTTCACCCTGATTCGGGTGGATTCGGGCCGCCTGCAGGGCAAGCAGGCGGAAATAGGTCCGCGCGCGCGGTTGACCCTGCGGAGCCGCGATCGATAGGCTCCTTGCAAGGACTCGACCCCCACTCAAAGTGACGACCTCTCAACCGAAGCGGCAACCCATCCCGTTCGGGAAGTATCTCCTCCTGGACCGCGTCAACATCGGTGGCATGGCGGAGGTCTGGCGCGGCAAACAATTTGGCGCCAGCGGCTTCGAGCGGCTCGTCGCCATCAAGCGCATCCTGCCGAACATCGCCGAAGATGAAGAATTCATCTCGATGTTCATCGATGAGGCGAAGATCAGCGTCCAGCTGACCCACGCCAACATCGCGCAGATCTACGAGCTGGGGCAGATCGCCAGCAGCTACTTCATTTCGATGGAGTACATCCCCGGCAAGGACATGCGGGCCATCTTCGACCGCTGCCGGAAGAAGGGTGAGCCCGCGCCCGTGCCGCTGGTCGCCTTCTGCGTGGCGAAGATGTGCGAGGGCCTGGACTACGCCCACCGCAAGAAGGACGGGATGGGGCGCGAGCTCAACATCGTCCACCGCGACATCTCGCCGCAGAACGTGCTCGTGTCCTTCGAGGGCGAGGTCAAGGTCATCGACTTCGGCATCGCGAAGGCGGCGGGCAAGGCGACCAAGACGCAGGCCGGCATCCTCAAGGGCAAGTTCGGCTACATGAGCCCGGAGCAGATCCGCGGCCTGCCGTTGGATCGCCGCTCGGACGTGTTCGCCATTGGCGTGTGCCTCTACGAGATGCTCACCGGCGAGCGCCTCTTCGTGGGCGACAGCGACTTCTCCGTGCTGGAGAAGGTGCGCAAGGCGGAGGTGCCTTCGCCGTCCACGTACAACCGGCGCATCCCGGAGGCGCTGGAGCGCATCGTCCTCAAGTCGCTCGCGAAGGACGTGGAGGAGCGCTACCAGTACGCCAGCGAGCTGGGCGACGACCTGCAGCGCTTCCTGCTGACGAGCGACTCCATCTTCGGCCGCAAGGACCTCATGCAGTACATGAAGTCCACGTTCGCCGAAGAGGTGGAGCGCGAGAAGCAGCGCCTGGCCGAGTACGCGGACATCCGCGCGCCGGACGGCATGCTGGCGGCCATCGAGGCGGGCTACAGCGGCCCGTCCCCGGTGCCCACGCAGAGCCTGACCAACATCCCCGCCGTGGCGCCTTCCGCGCCCGCCGTGGAGCCGGTCCCCGCGCCGCCGCCGCGCGCCTCCAACTCCGGAGGCGCCGCGCAGGGCGCTCGCCGCTCGCCCACGCTCGCCGCGCTGCCCAAGCTGACCGCCGCGCCCGCCGCGCCCTCGCCCAAGGAGGACGAGGAGCTGGCGACGCAGATGGTGGATCGCGACGCCGTCTTCAACGACGCGCCGGAGCCCACCACCCAGCCGGGCGCCGCCATTGGCCGCGCCGTCACGCCGCTGGAGTCCCCGGCCGCGCCCCACGATGACGACGGAGAGGATGTGTCGGGCCGCACGGCCGTCATCCCGCCGCCCTCGTCGCTGCCGCCCTCGGGGCCGCCGCGCCTGTCGCAGAACAGCGCGCCGGTGCTGACCGCCGCGCCGCCGCGCCCGTCGCTGACCAACGTGCCCACGTTGATGGCCAACGACGCGCCCTCGCCCCGGCAGACGCCCAACCGGGGCAATGATCCGCTGCCGCGCATCGTCCGGCCGGACTCGCCGCCGGAGCCGATGCCGCCCCCGCAGCGTCCGCCCG
>NZ_RAWL01000406.1:0-7640 GCF_003668885.1 Corallococcus sp. AB049A
GGGCATCCCCCTCCCCCAGCCGCAGGCGCCTCAGCGCGCCGCGCGGACGGCCGGGCAGCTCCGGCAGGGACTCCCGGTCCGCGACGAACCGCTCCGTCAGGCGCAGCACCGCCTGGGTCTGGAGCCGGCCCAACGTCCCCAGCCGGTCCAGGAGCGGCGGGTAGCGGCCGCGCAGGTGCTCGTGGAAGCGGGACGAGCACGCGTGGTCGAGGAACTGGGCCCACCTCCCCGGCGAGTCCGCCGCGTCGAGCCGGCCCTCCAGCGACGCTGCGTGCAGCTCCAGGAGGAGCACGCGGTTGAGCTTGAGCTGGGCGCTGAAGCCGAGCATCTCGCGGGCCGCGGCCTCCACCACGTCGCGCTCGGCGGAGGACAGGCCCTGTATTTGAGAGAGCCGTTCGGACAGCGCGTCCAGGTGCGGCGCCAGCAGGACGTTCACGGGGCGCGCGAGCCATCCCTCGGGAGGGACCTCGGCAGCCATCGACGCTTCCTCGTGGACCATGAGGGGGCTCCCTGGGGGTGGGGACCGGTGAGGGGAATCGTGGAAGGCCCTCCGGTGCCGCGCACGGCGCCGGAGGGGTGATTCATGCGGACGGGGGGCCGCGATGGATCAACAGCAGAACGCGGTCGTGGACGCGGTGCAGCTGCTGCAACCCGTGTCCGCCACCAGGTTGGACTCGGTGAGCGCCTGCTCCGTGCGCTCACCTCCCACGAAGAGCGGTCCCGCCGGGTTGGTCATGCCATGGGACTCCTCATTGCCGGCCAGCCAGCCCTCCACCACTTCCTGGAACTCGGGCTTCTTCTGCATGAGTGTTCTCCCTCGCGTCCGGACGGACCTGGCGAGGGGTGCCATGTGCGCCGGACGCGGCGCGAACGTGAACACAGACACGCCCCGCAATGCCAGACGCGTCAGGCCAAAGTCATACACCGCACAAAGGCTTGCGCTCACACGCCACAAGTCCAGCGAGGCGCGAACCTGGCGTAAGGGATTGCCACCATGAAACGGCGGGCCTCTGTCCGAGGGGACGAGCCCACCGTGGACCAGGTGACACGCCGGCCCCACGGTCGGAATGCGCGCACGCCACGCGACACCGGGCGCCTCTGAACGCCGGGCGCCCGACACCCGGGCCCCTGTCCGCTCTTTCCAGGTCAGCGTGGATGCCTAGGATGTCGGGGAGGAGGTGAACGTGGAGCGCCCCATCAACCGCCCGGAGGATCCGCTGGTCCTCAACGGCATCGACGGCACCACCGGGCAGTACCTGGTGCCGCCCATCGCGTTGCCCGCGGCCGCGGAGGTGGCGGAGCCCCAGGGCCAGGCCGCGTATTTCGAGGCCTGGAGGAAGTGGCTCGAGTACGTCCCCCTCACCACCCGGTTCGGGCTGCCTTTCGACGTCCGGCCGGAGGTCTATGCCGAGGCCGGTTGGGGCGTGGTGTTCCCCGCGTCCGCCTCCGAGGCGCTTCGCCAGAGCCTGGATCCCCTCCTCGTCCACCGGCACGCGCGCGTGGAGCCGGGCCGGTTCCACATCCTCACCTACCAGCCCGGAGAGACAGCGCATCAATTCCTCCAGCGGTACGGAGCGGCCATCGGCGACGTGGATCCGGATGCGGTCCCCTACTACCTGCTGCTCGTCGGCGGACCCGACGCCATCCCGTTCGACGTCCAGCACTCGCTCTCCCTGTCGTATGCCGTCGGCCGTCTGTCGTTCGACACGACCGAGGAGTACGCGCGCTATGCGGCCAGCGTGGTGGCGTATGAGACGGATGAGTTCGTTCCCAATCACCGTCAGGTGAGCTGGTGGGGACCCAAGCATCCCGGTGACCGGTCCACGGAGCTCAGCGCGGACAGCCTCGTCGCCCCGCTGGCTCGGGGGGCACCGCTGGAACAACCGCCTCAGCTGGCGAAGACGCTCGCCGCGAAGGCGCGCTACACCAGCCGGGACGCCATCGAGGACGACGCGACCCGCGAGTGGCTGCTCGAAGCGCTTCACGGCCGGGTGGAGCGGCCCGCCGTGCTCTTCACCGCGTCCCACGGCGTGGGGTTCAAGGCGAACGACCCGCTCCAGCTCGCGAAACAAGGCGCATTGCTGAGCCAGGACTGGTCCGGCTTCGGCGCGATGACCCCCGAGCACTACGTGGCGGCGTCGGACATCCAGGACGACGCGAAACTCCATGGCCTGGTGGCGTTCTTCTTCGCCTGCTTCGGCGTGGGCACGCCCGCGCATGACGAGTTCCCCATGACGGCCTCCCGTGGCGGAGACGCGCTCGCGAATGCGCCCTTCATCGCGGCCCTGCCCCGCCGGCTGCTGGCCCATCCCAACGGCGGCGCGCTCGCGGTCATCGGCCACGTGGAGCGGGCCTGGGGCTTCTCCATCAAGCCCCTGCAGATGACGCAGGCGACCATCCTGCCCTTCCGCAACACCCTCGGGTGGATCATGGGCGGCCTGCCGGTGGGCTATGCGCTGAAGGATTTCCGGGACCGGCTCTCCGACGCCAACAACATCCTGCTGACGCACCTGGATGCCAACACGTCCAACGGCAAGCTCCAGCCGCGTGAGCTGCTGCACCGGTGGATTGAACGCAACGACGCCCGCAACTACGTGGTGCTCGGCGATCCCGCCGTGAGCATCCGGCAGACCGCCTTGAAGACGCTTCCCTGAAAGGAGCATCGACCCATGCGAACGCTCATTCTCAGCGACCTCCACCTCGGCAACGGAGGCCCCTACGACATCTTCGCGGGCGCCGCCGAGCTGCCCGCCCTCTTCGACTCCTTCACCCGCGAGCCCACCCACGTCGTCCTCAACGGGGACAGCTTCGACTTCCTGCTCAATGACGACCCGCTGGCGGTGGATCCCCAGCGGACGCTGGAGCAGGCCCGGGCCCTGGTGACGTCCGCGACGACGGCGCCCGCGTTGAAGGCGCTCGGGCGGGTGCTGGCCGCGGGCGGCCGGGCGACGATGGTGGTGGGCAACCACGACCTGGAGCTGGCGCTGCCGGAGGTCCAGGAGGTGATCCGCTCCGCGCTGGGACAGCCCCGGGAGGTGGCTTCGCGGCTGGAGTTCCGGGACGGCACCGCGCCGCTGCAACTGGAGGTCGGCGGGTCGCGCGTGCTCGTCACGCACGGTGAGCACACCGACGTGGCGAACCGCATCGACTACCCCTCGCTGCTGTCGCCGGAGCGGGCGAACCGCTTCCGGTATCCGCCGGGCTCGGTGCTGGTGAAGACGCTGCTCAACCCGCTCAAGCACCAGCACCGCATGCGGTACATGGACCTGCTCAAGCCGGACTTCGAGGGCGCGGTGATGGTGGCGCTCGGCGTGAAGCCGGACGCGCTCAAGGTCCTGTTCACGCCCGGGACGCTCACGCTCATCCGGCGCCTGCTGCAGAACCGGGGCCTCGCGCCGGCCTTCGCGCTCGAACCCATGGACGCGGTGGGCGGTTCGGAAGCGGACGTGCACCTGGCGCGCAGCCTGGCGCGGGTGGACCTGAAGGACGACGAGGTGGACGCGCTCCTGTCGGTGCTCGACCCGGAGAAGCTCAACGCCTTCGACAATCCGGAGGCCCTGGGCCGCGCCCGGCTGAAGCTGGCCCGGGCGGGCTTCGCGCTCTACGCGCGGCTGCACCGCGCGGTCGCGGGAAGGACGGGCACGGACTACTTCGCCCTGGAGCCGGGCAAGGACGAGCTCGCGGAGACCGCTCGGCTGGGCAAGAAGTACAACCCCCATGCGGTGGTGATGGGCCACACGCACGCGGCCCGCTGGCACGAGGGCAATGGCCCCCTCTACGCCAACACCGGCACGTGGATCTCCCTCCTGCGGCTCCCCGCTCCGGAGGCCACCGACGAGGAATGGGGTGAATACCTCGCGGAGCTCCAGGTCAATCCCTCGCTGGAGCCCGCGAAGCAGCAGCGCGCGAAGCTGGAGCAGCGCTTCACCTTCGTGGAGGTGGAGCCGCGCACCGGGACGCGGGGCGCGACGCTGCGGCTGTCGCAGTGGACGGAGCAAGGCCCCAAGATGCTGAGGAGCGCGGAGCTGCCGGCGGGGAGCTGACGCTCAGCGCGAGAGCTGGGGGCGGTCCGCCACGGCGGACAGCACGCCGTGCACCCCGAGCAGCACCACGGCGACCCCGAGCATGTAGGGGGCGATGAACTGGAGCCCCCACCGCTCCGCGATGATCCCCGCGAGGCTGGGGATCGCCGCCACGCCCGTCGTCGCCGCGCTGACCTGGAAGCCCACGGCGTGCGCGGAGACATCCAGCCCCACGCGGCCCGGCGTCACCGACATGAGGGCCGGGAAGATGGGCGCGAGCGCGAGCCCCAGCAACACGAGGCCCAGCGCGGGAGGCACGGAGGGAATCGCGAACAGGACGGCGCCCGCCACCGACAGCGCGGTGCTCCCGCGCAGCATGCGCACCGGTCCGAGGTGTTCGACGACGAAGCCGGACAGCACACGCCCCGCGAGCAGGCTGCCCCAGTAGAGGCTCACGAAGGTGCCCGCGGCGGCGGTGTGCAGGCCCCGGCCTTCGGTGAGCACCGTGAAGCTCCACTGGCCGGCCGTCACCTCCAGGCCCGTGTAGAAGAAGAACGTGAGGATCTGCAGCCACACGCGGGGACGGCGCACGGCCTCCATCGCGGACGCGGTGGGCACCTCCGCCCGGGGTTCCTCTCCCGGCGCCGAGGGCGCGTCCCACAGCCGGCGCATCACCAGGAACGACAGGGCCAGCGTGCCCAGGGTGACGGCGAGGACGGCATAGCCCGTGCGCCACCCTGCGCCTCGCGCGAGCAGCGCGGTCATCAGCACGGGGCCCATCGCCGCGCCCACGCTGTAGGCCGCGTGCAACCAGGACATGTGCTTGGGGCCGAAGTTCTGGGCCGCGTAGTTGTTGAGCGCGGAGTCGATGGCGCCCGAGCCGAAGCCAATGAAGCAAGCAGCGGCCAGGAACAGCGCGAACAGGGGCACCGTCGAGTACCCCGTGAGCCCCAGCGCCACCGAGCCGGTGCTCAGCGCCAGCAGCAACCCCAGGTTCATGGCCCGCATCAGCCGGCCCGCGAGCAGTCCGGAGATGAAGTACGCGACGGCCGCGGTCCCCAGGATGGCGCCCATCGTCGCCTGGGACAGACCGAACGTGGTGCGCAGTGACGGCCACGCGACGCCCAGCACCGCGTCCGGCAACCCCAGGCTGACGAAGGCCAGGTAGGCAAGCGTGAGAAGCGCGGGACGCGGACGGGGCACGGGCGGGGAGACACTCACGCGGAGCACCCTAGATCGCGCTCAGGCATCGAGTGAGGCCATCACCGTCACATTCCCCACTGGGGTCTTGACCTTGACACCGGTGGCAGGCCCGAAGCTCCCGAACATGAAGTCCGTCTCCCCGAATGAGAAGGAGAGAACCCGCGTCAGGCCGCCCCGCCGGAGGCGCACCGTAAAAACCTGTCCGACAGTCGGACAAGTTGGGGCCCGCGCGGAGGGGAGGCCCTGCGCCATCCCAGCCGCTCGAACCTGTCCGACTGTCGGACAGGTTTTGAGCGTGTCGGGCGGGAAGCGAGCCGCGTGGATGTTAGGGGTCCCTGACATCTGGACTCAGGAGAATCGATGAACATCGGAGAACTCGCCCGGCGCACGGGCAGCAGCGCGCGGTCCATCCGCCACTACGACAAGGCGGGGCTGCTCGCCTCGCACCGCCGCGACAACGGCTACCGTGACTTCGACGAGGTCGCCGTCCCCCAGGTCATGCAGGTGGCCCGGATGATCCGCCTGGGCTTTTCCCTGGAGGAGATCGCCACCTTCCCGGGCTGCATGCTCCGGCAGGTCACGGATGCCATCTGCCCGGACGCGCTCGCGGCCCACCGTGAACGCCTGGCGGAGGTCGAACGGCAGCTCTTCGACCTCGCCCGCGTGCGTGAACGGCTCATGTCCATGCTTCCCCCCAACGAACGAGTCCCCCATGAACCGTCGTGACCTGATGAAGACCGCCCTCGTGGGCTCGGCCCTGCTGCCGGGGCTCGGGTTCGCGGCCACACCCTCGAAGGCGCCGCGCAAGGCCAGGACGCTCCTCCTGGTCCACGGCGCGTGGCACAACGCCCTGCACTGGTCGCGCGTCGCGGAGGCCCTGTGCGCGATGGGGCATCAGGTGGTGGCCATCGACCTGCCTGGCCACGGCCTCAACGCGCGCTTCCCCGCGTCCTATCTCACGGGCGACGCGGCTCGCTTCGCGGTGGAGCGCTCGCCCCTGGCCGACGTCACGTTGGACGACTGCGCGGACGCAGTGGTCACCGCGCTGGAGAAGCTCCAGGCCGGATCCAAGCCCGTTCTTGTAGGTCACAGCGCGGGTGGCACCGTCATCACCCGCGCGGCGGAGAAGGCCCCGCACCTCATTGGCAGGCTGGTGTACCTGAGCGCCTTTGTCCCGCTGCGCCTCCAGAGCGCCAGCGCCTACGGCGCCCTGCCCGAGGGCCACACGCCCTACAGCGAAGCACTCTTCATCGGCGATGCCGCGAAGCTGGGCGCGGTGCGGATCAACCCTCGCGGCGATGCGGCATACCGCGAGGCGCTTCGCGCGGGCTTCTACCACGACGTGGACGCAGCGGCCTTCCTGCCCTTCGCGCTCACCCTCACGCCGGACATTCCCTTGTCCCTGTGGACCGGAAAGGTCGGCGCCACGAAGGAGCGCTGGGGCCGCATTCCCCGCAGCTACCTGCGCTGCGCCCAGGACCGCGCCCTGGCCCCCGCGCTCCAGGACCTGATGATCCGCGAGGCCGACGCCTTCACACCCTGCAACGCGTTCACCGTGGACACACTGGACACGTCGCACTCGCCCTTCGCGTCCCAGCCCCAGAAGCTGGCCGCATTGCTGGACGGGCTGCGCTGACGAAGCGCGGCTTCAGAAGATGGACAGGCCGGTCAGCGTCGTGAACCGGTCCAGCGCTTCCACGCCCGCGACGGAATTGCCCCTTGCATCCAGCCCGGGGCTCCATACGCACAGGCCGCAGCGGTTGGGGATGACCGCGATGATGCCCCCTCCCACGCCGCTCTTTCCCGGCAGCCCCACGCGGTAGGCGAACTCGCCCGCCGCGTCGTAGGTGCCGCACGTGAGCATCACCGCGTTGACCTGCTTGGCCTGGCTGCGCGTGAGCAGCCTGGAGCCGTCCGCTCGCTGACCATGGCGCGCGAGGAAGCCACAGGCCCTCGCCAGGTCCGCGCAGCTCATCGCCAGGGAGCACTGCCAGAAGTAGTGCTCCAGCACCTCCGGCACCGCGCCCTCCATGTTGCCGTAGCTGGCCATGAAGTGCGCCAGCGCGCGGTTGCGGTGCCCGTGCTCCGCCTCCGACGCGGCGATGACCGGATCAAAATCCACGGACGGATTGCCGCTCTCCGCGCGCAGGAAGTCCCGCAGCGTGCCTCGCGCATCCCCCGTGAGCCGCTGCAACCGGTCCGTGATGACCAGCGCCCCCGCGTTGATGAACGGATTGCGCGGGATGCCCTGCTCGTACTCCAGCTGCACCAGCGAGTTGAACGGATTGCCCGATGGCTCCTTCCCCACGCGCCGCCACAGCGCGTCCCCGTCCCTCGACAGCGCGAGCGCCAGCGTGAACACCTTGGAGATGCTCTGGATGGAGAACGGCTCGCGCCAGTCCCCCACCCCGTACA
>NZ_RAWL01000407.1:0-7632 GCF_003668885.1 Corallococcus sp. AB049A
GTCAGATGTGTATACGAGACAGCCCCGGAACCTCCCGGAGCCCTTCCTTCCGTCCCCAAGACGGCCGCTCCACCCCTGTGAAGCGCACGCAAGGTGGGGGTGCTTCGTACGTCCCGCCAACTGTCCGGGACCGGTGGGCAGCGGGCTGTCAGCGAGGCTTCAGCGGACCGGCACCCGGGGCAGTGCGGACGCCAGCGCCAGGTCCCGCGTGAGCTCCGCCTCGCGCGCCTGACGCTGGGCCGGGGAGGGGAACGCGATGGCCGCCAGGGACTCCGTCGCCGCGGCGGCGATGCGGTCCACGCCGTCCCGGGAGATGACGCCCGCGTGGAACGCGTCCACCGCCGCGCCCACGTACGTGTCGAAGAAGAAGACGTGCTTCGCGCGCCAGGCGTCGCGCTGCTCCTGCGGCGTCGCCACCACGTCGTGGATGAACACGGCGCGCACGGCATGGGGCAGGGCCTCGCGCATCCTCGCGCCGAACTCCACGTCGCCCTGGCCGCTGTCGCCCACGAAGACGAAGCCGTACTCGGGGAAGAGGCGCGCGTACTGTTCGAAGTTCTCGAACTTCTTCTGCGCGATGCGGGTGTTGCCCAGCAGGTAGAAGAAGCTGCCGGAGAGCATCACCGCCAGCGGCACGCCGCGCTTGCTCAGCGAGTCCAGCGTCGCGTTCTCGATGAGGCCCAGCGGATCCTGCGGCCGCGCGCTCACGAACACGAGGTCGCCCGCGCGGCCCGGGATGATGCCCGGCCCCCGGTCCAGCTCCTGGTAGAACGCGAGCACGCCCGGGTACACCGTCTTCGACGGGTAGCGCTTGTCCACCCAGTTGACGAAGAACGTGTCGTCGATGTCGCTCAGGACCTTGTTCTCCCCGCTGGGGAAGGCCTGGGCCTCGCGCTGGAAGTGGGCGAGCAGCTCCGCGCGCAGCGCCACGTCGTCCACGTCGTCGAACACCAGCTTGTGCAGGTCGTGGTACTCGCCGCCCGCCTCCAGCAGGTTCTTGAAGCCGGTCAGCTCGCGGCCCTTCAATGCCAGGAACAGGTCGCGCAACCGTCGCTCCGCCTGCGAGCGCGTGGCGCCCTTCTGGAGCGCGGTGGCCAGCGACGCGCGCACCGGCAGGGACAGCTCCGCCGCGCGGCGCGTGCACAACAGGTCCAGCAGCGCCGTGTGGTGGGCCGGGCCCACCAGCCGGTCGTCCAGGTCCGACAGGAGGCGTACCAGGTCCACGTTGGACAGGAGGAAGTTCAGCTCCTCGCTGGTGGCGCCCTCCAGCAGGTCCAGGATGCGGCGCTCGTCCTCCCGGTCCGTGTGGCCCGTCATGTCCCGGCGGAGCGCCTGGAGCTTCGTCGTCGCAATGGACAGGTCCATGGGTGGTCTCCCTCCTGGCAGCCTATGCGTCCGCCAGGAGGACGGGCCAGCCCCCGTGACAGGCGCGGCGGTTCCTGATTGCCTGCGCGACATGACGGCGTCCCCCACCTCCACGCCCCTCGACCTGCGCCCCGACGAGGTCCACGTGTGGATCGTCGAACCCGAGCGCATCGAAGACCCACGCCTGCTGGAGGCCTACAAGGCCCTCCTGGATACCGGCGAGCGCGAGCGGCAGCGGCGCTTCCACTTCGAGCGGCATCAGCGGCAGTACCTGGTGTCCCACGCGCTGGTGCGGCTGACCCTGTCGCGCTACGCGCCCGTCGCGCCGGAGGCCTGGCGCTTCGTCCCCAACGAGTACGGCCGGCCCGCCATCGTGGGTCCGGTGGGGCAGTGGCTGCGCTTCAACCTGAGCCACACGGACGGCATGGCCCTGGTCGCGGTGGGCCGGGACGTGGACCTGGGCGCGGACATCGAGGACGCGGAGCGGCCGGGTGAGACGGTGGAGATCGCCGACCACTACTTCGCGAAGACGGAGGTGCAGGCCCTGCGCGCGCTGCCCAAGGAGCGCCAGCGCGAGCGGTTCTTCGAGTACTGGACCCTGAAGGAGGCCTACATCAAGGCGCGCGGCGCGGGCCTGTCCCTGCCGTTGGATCAGTTCGCCTTCGACCTGGTGCCCGGGCAGATGCCGGGCATCACCTTCGACCCGCGCATGAACGACCTGCCGGACGTGTGGCAGTTCATGCAGCACAAGCCGTCCACCCGGCACCAGGCGGCGCTGGCCTTCCGCAGGCCCCGGGGTGGGGCGCTCACGGTGCGCTGGCAGCACACCGTGCCGCTGTCCGGGGACATGGCCCCGGTCATCAAGACGGCTTAAGGCTGCGCCGTCATCCAGCGCGTCAGGTCCTCGCGCACGGCGGCCAGCACCGGCGGGCCGTGCGTGCGGATGAAGAAGTGGCCTCCCTCGAAGTGGCGCAGGCGCACGTCGGCGGTGGACTCCTCGCGCCAGTGCTCCATCACGTCCAGGCCCACGTGCTTGTCGCCCTTGCCCGCGTACACGGACAGCGGGATGTCCAGCGGGCCCGCGTCCTTGCCGTTCTCCGACCAGGCCAGCGCGAAGTCCGCGCGCAGCGTGGGGAGGATGAGCTCCAGCAGCTCCTTGTGCTGGAGGACCTCCTCCGGCGTGCCGTCGTACTCGCGCAGCTTCGCGATGAAGCCCGCGTCATCCAGCGCGTGGATGGGCTCCCGGTCGTTGTGCGACGGCGGAGGCGCCGCCGCCGCGATGAAGCCCACCGGCCTGGGGCCGCCCTGGCGCTTCAGCGTCCGGGCCACCTCCAGGCCGATGCGCGCCCCCATGCTGTAGCCGAACAGCGCGAAGGGCCGGTCCATCAGCGGCGTCAGCGCCGGCATCAGCACGTCCATCAGCTCCGGCATGGACTTGAGCGCGGGCTCCATCAGGCGCCGCTCGCGCCCGGGCAGCTGCACCGCGCACAGCTCCACGCCCGTGGGCAGCGCCAGGTTCCAGGACTGGTAGATGGCCGCGCTGCCGCCGGCGAAGGGCAGGCAGAACAGGCGCAGCCGGGGCTCCGGAAGCGGCTTGCGGGACGGGAACCAGCGATCGAGGACGGGAGGAGAGGCGCTTGCCATGGCGCGGCCGTCTATACCATGGCCCCCCCGCGCGAAAGCGCCCTCCCGCACCCGGGGTGAGAACCGCGGATCCGCACCGGGAGTGGACGCGTGAAACATCCATCCCAGCAGGTCGTCCGGCCATGTTTCACGCGTCCCCTCCGGCATGTCACATCCGCCGTGTCTCACACCCGGAAGACGCGGAAACTTCCACGCGCACGGTTGGGGCCGGGGAGGGTTGTGGTAGCTTGCTTGACCGTGAGCTACGAGCTTTCACATCTTGAGGCGCTGGAAGCCGAGTCCATCTTCATCATCCGGGAAGTGGCGGCGGAGCTGGACCGGCCGGTGCTGCTCTTCTCCGGTGGCAAGGACTCCGCGGTGATGTTGCACCTGGCGGTGAAGGCCTTCTGGCCCGCGCCGCTGCCGTTTCCGCTGATGCACGTGGACACGGGGCACAACTTCCCGGAGGTCATCCAGTATCGCGACGAACGGGTGGCGGAGTTGGGCGCGCGGCTCATCGTCGCGTCCGTGCAGGAGGCCATCGACGCGGGCAAGGTGACGGAGGAGAAGGGTCCTCGCGCGTCCCGCAACCGCCTGCAGACGCAGCCGCTCTTGGAAGCCATCGAGAAGAACGGCTTCAACGCCGTCTTCGGCGGCGCCCGGCGCGACGAGGAGAAGGCCCGCGCGAAGGAGCGCGTGTATTCCTTCCGCGACGAGTTCGGCCAGTGGGATCCGAAGAACCAGCGGCCGGAGTTGTGGGCGCTCTACAACGGCCGTCACCGCCGGGGTGAGCACCTGCGCGTGTTCCCCCTGTCCAACTGGACCGAGCTGGACATCTGGCAGTACATCAGCCGGGAGAACGTGGCGCTGCCGTCCATCTACTACACGCACCGGCGCGAGGTGTTCCGCCGGGACGGCATGCTGATGGCCTGGTCGCCCTTCATGTCCATGATGCCCGGCGAGACGGTGACGACGGAGACGGTGCGCTTCCGCACCGTGGGCGACATGACGTGCACCGCGTGCGTGCCGTCCACCGCGTCCACGGTGGAGCAGGTCATCGCGGAGGTGACGGCCTCCCGCGTGACGGAGCGTGGCGCCAGCCGCGCGGACGACAAGTTCTCTGAGACGGCGATGGAAGACCGCAAGCGCGAGGGATACTTCTAGTGGAACTGCTGAGATTCGCGACCGCGGGCTCCGTGGATGACGGCAAGAGCACCCTCATCGGGCGGCTGCTGTACGACACGAAGTCCATCCTCGAGGACCAGCTCGCCGCGGTGGAGCGCACGAGCCAGGCCCGGGGTGACGAGTACGTCAACCTGGCGCTGCTGCTGGACGGCCTGAAGGCCGAGCGCGAGCAGGGCATCACCATCGACGTGGCGTACCGCTACTTCTCCACGGCGAAGCGCAAGTTCATCATCGCGGACACGCCCGGACACCTTCAGTACACGCGCAACATGGTGACGGGCGCGTCCACGGCGGACCTGGCGCTCATCCTGGTGGACGCGCGCAAGGGCGTGCTGGAGCAGACGCGGCGCCACGCGTTCATCGCGTCGCTCTTGCGCGTGCCGCACCTGGTGCTGTGCGTGAACAAGATGGACCTGGTGGACTACGACCAGGGCGTCTTCGACCGCATCCGGGAGGAGTTCCGCCAGTTCTCCATGAAGCTGGACGTGTCCGACCTGTCGTTCATCCCCATCTCCGCGCTGGGCGGGGACAACGTGGTGACGCGCTCGGAGAAGATGGCCTGGTACCAGGGCCCCACGCTCCTGCACCACCTGGAGAACGTGCACATCGCGTCCGACCGGGACCTCATCCACCTGCGCTTCCCCGTGCAGGGTGTCATCCGTCCCGCCTCCGCGAAGAAGTTCCACGACTACCGCGCGTACTCCGGGCAGCTGCTGGGCGGCGTGATGCGTCCGGGCGACGAGGTGATGGTGATGCCGTCCGGCTTCACCACGCGCATCAAGGCGCTGGAGCTGGCCGGCAAGCCGCTGAAGGAAGCGTTCCCGCCCATGTCGGTGAACGTGTCGCTGGAGGAGGAGCTGGACATCAGCCGAGGCGACATGCTGTGCCGCCCGGGCAACCCGCCCACCGCGAGCCAGGACATCGACGCGATGGTGTGCTGGCTGTCGGACTCCACGCAGCTCAACAGCGGCTCGCGCCTGGCCATCAAGCACACCACCCGCATGGCGCGCGCGATGGTGAAGAACCTGCACTACCGGCTGGACGTCAACACGCTGCACCGCGACGAGCAGAGCTCCGGCTTGAAGCTCAACGAGGTGGGCCGGGTGACGCTGCGCACGACGGTGCCGCTGTTCTTCGACGAGTACCGGCGCAACCGCAGCACCGGCAGCTTCATCCTCATCGACGAAGGCACCAACGCCACCGTGGGCGCGGGGATGATCAACGGCCCCGCCGTGGACAGGTAGAGGTAAATGGCGATGCAACAGCGTCCGGGCTTCATCCTCTGGTTCACCGGCATGTCCGGCGCGGGCAAGAGCACGCTGTCCACCGCGGTGGCGCGGCAGCTCGCGCCCGTGCAGCGCGTGGAGCTGCTCGATGGGGACGAGGTGCGCACGTACCTCTCCCGAGGCCTGGGCTTCAGCCGCGCGGACCGCGAGGAGAACGTCCGGCGCATCGGCTACGTGGCGCGGGTGCTGGCCAGGCACGAGGTGGGCGTCATCACCGCCGCCATCTCTCCGTACAAGAGCTCCCGGGACGAGGTGCGCGCCCTGGCCACCCAGGCGGGCATCCCGTTCCTGGAGTGCTACGTCCAGGCCAGCCTGGACGCGCTCATCGCCCGGGACGTGAAGGGGCTCTACAAGAAGGCCCTGGCCGGGGAGATTCCGCACTTCACCGGCGTGTCGGACCCGTACGAGCCGCCCGAGTCCCCCGAAATCACCGTCCGCTCCGACGCGGAGACGGTGGAGGCGGGGCTGGAGCGCATCCTCGACACGCTGAGGGACCGGGGGCTGCTGGCCCCCGCCGCCAGCGCCGCCTGAGGGGCTTTTCGGCTAGGCTTGGGACCCGGGAGGGGGTCTCCAAGCCGTGCCGATGCTCGTCTACAACCCAGGGCAGCCGGATGAGCTGTCCTACCCGCTGGGGGACGCGCCCATCACCATCGGGCGCGCGGACGACCAGGGCATCTGCATTCCCCACCGCAGCCTGTCGCGCCAGCACGCCCGCATCGAATCCGCCGACGGGCGCTTCTTCGTCACCGACCTCCAGAGCAAGAACGGCACCTTCGTCAACGGCGTGCAGATCCGCCGCAAGGAGCTGCGCCCCGGCGACACGCTGACGCTGGGGGAGCTCGTCTTCCTGCTCACCCATGAAGCGCCACCGGCCGTGCCCTCGGGCCCGTCCGGAGAACCCCGGCCCCAGCTCACGCGCGCGCTCACCCGCGTGCCGCTGAAGACGCTGGTGCAGGCGGTGTCCGGCACGGAGAAGTCCGCGGTGGAGGCCGCCGGCATGGCCACGCGCGCCCGCGAGCGGATGCGCATCCTCCAGGAGGTGGCAAAGCTGCTCTCCGTCACGGACGACCTGGAGGCGCTGCCCGGCAAGGTGCTGGACCTGGCCTTCCAGATCCTTCACGTGGACCGGGGCGTCATCCTGCTGGTGGACGAGGCCACCGGGAAGCTGGAGCCCCGGGTGACGAAGACGGCGGAGGGCACCGCCGTGCGCGGGCCCATCTACAGCCAGAACATCGTGGACTACGTGCTGCGCCGGAGCGTGGCGGCGCTCTTCTCCGACGCGGTGAACGACCCGCGCCTGGGCGCCGCGGAGTCCGTCATCTTCAGCTCCATCCGCGCCTCCATGTGCGTGCCGCTCAAGCCCCGTGATGAGGTGCTGGGCGTGCTGTACGTGGACAACGTCTCCACGCCCAAGTCCTTCTCCGAGGACGACCTGGACTTCCTCGTCGCGTTCGCGGGGCAGGCGGCGCTCGCGCTGGAGAACGCCCGGCTCTACCGCCGCATCGAGCAGGAGACGGTGCAGCGCATGCAGCTCATCATGGACGCGAAGCTGGCCTCGCTCGCGGCGCTGGTGGGCGGCATGGCGCACGAGCTGCGCAACCCGCTCAACTTCATCAGCAACTTCGCGGGCCTCTCCGTGGGCCTCACCGAGGACCTGGCGGACGTGCTGGCGCCGCAGCGCGAACGGCTGACGGCCGGATCCGTGCGCGACGTGGACGAAGCGCTCGCGTGCCTGCGCACCAACGTCCAGAAGATCAACGAGCACGGCCGCCGCGCGGACTCGGTCATCCAGGGCATGCTCCTGCACGCGCGCCGCTCCGCCGGGCCTCGCGAGCCGGTGGACCTGAACGCGCTGGTCGCGGAGAGCGTCGCGCTGGGGCAGGGCGGCATGCGGGGCGAGCCCCTGTCCGTCCGCCTGGAGGCCGAGTACGACCCGGCCGTGGGCCCGCTGGAGCTCAGCCGCGCGGACGTGGGCCGCGTCATCATCAACGTCGTGGACAACGCGCTCTACGCCATGCGTCAGAAGCGCCAGGCGCAGGGCGCCACGTACGTGCCGGTGCTCAAGGTTCGCACCCTCGCGCGTCAGGAGCAGGTGGAGGTCCGGCTGCGCGACAACGGGCCGGGCATCCCCTCGGAGAGCGCGGGCAGAATCTTCGACCCGTTCTTCACGACC
>NZ_RAWL01000408.1:0-7620 GCF_003668885.1 Corallococcus sp. AB049A
TGGCGGCGGAGGCAGCGGACGCCGGCCCCGGGGACGCCGGGGTGATTGCCGGGCCCCAGATGGGCACCCCGGCCTCCGAGCTGGTGGCGGGCTTCCGCGGCTGTTTCATCCGCTCCGTGCCCGTCACGGTGGAAGGGCGGGGAATGCGGGACACCTGGCAGCTGAGCGACCGGGCGGCCTGCCAGCTGGAGTACCCCACCCACCGCGACACCTCGCTGGTGATTGAAGACGGCCGGGTGTTGGCGCTGTTACCCAAGAGCGCCATGCGGACCGTGCGCCGTTATGCGGACGGCGGCACGGTGCCCGAGACCGATGCCGGGCGTTGAACCTTTCTCATTCAAGAGCTGACGACCTTCGATGAACGAACAGACCTTCATGAAGTTGATGCGTGTGCTGCCCAAGTCGGCGGTGTCCTCCGCGGTGGGCCTGGCCACGCGCCTGCCCGCGCCCGCGCCGGTGCACCACTGGGCCATGCGCGCCTTCGCCAAGGCGTACAACGTGGACATGGAGGAGGCGGAGCACGCCTTCGAGAAGTACCCGACCTTCGCCCAGTTCTTCACCCGCGGCCTGAAGCCGGGCCTGCGCCCGGTGGACGCCGGTGAGAAGGTCGTCGTGTCCCCGGTGGACGGCCGCGTGTCGCAGGTGGGCTACGCGGACAACGGCCGGTGCCTGCAGGCCAAGGGCATCGAGTACACGGTGGACGAGCTGCTGGGTGACGCGCAGGCCGCGAAGCCCTTCCACGGCGGCGCCTGGACGACGGTGTACCTGTCCCCGCGCGACTACCACCGCATCCACTCGCCGCTGGGCGGCACCATCACCGGGTACGCGTACATCCCGGGTGAGTTCTGGCCGGTGAACCCCGCGTCGGTGAAGAACAAGCAGTCGCTGTTCTGCGTGAACGAGCGGCTCATCACGTACCTGGACACCGTGGCCGGCAAGGTGGCGGTGGTGAAGGTGGGCGCCACCTGCGTGTCGCGCATCAAGGCGTCCTACGAGGACATCACCACGCACATCGGGCAGCCCGGCAAGGTGCACCAGTACGGCACGGCCATCCCGGTGGAGAAGGGTGGCGAGCTGGGCCGCTTCGAGATGGGCTCCACCGTCATCCTCTGCTTCGAGCCCGGCCGCGTGCGCTGGGACGACAGCATGCAGCCGGAAGCGGTGGTGCGCATGGGCACGCGTATCGGAGTCATCACGTGAGCCAGAAGATCAACGGCGTGAAGGGGATGAACGACCTTCTGCCGGGCGAGATTGAAGTGTGGCAGTTCGTCGAGTCCACCGCGCGCACGCTGTTCGGCCGCTTCGG
The DNA here is from genome assembly GCF_003668885.1 of Corallococcus sp. AB049A. Classification (NCBI taxonomy): domain Bacteria; kingdom Pseudomonadati; phylum Myxococcota; class Myxococcia; order Myxococcales; family Myxococcaceae; genus Corallococcus; species Corallococcus sp. AB049A. Next base: position 1,307 of record NZ_RAWL01000408.1, read on the forward strand.
CTACGGCGAGGTGCGCACGCCCATGGTGGAGGACACCGCGCTCTTCGTGCGCAGCGTGGGCGAGGAGACGGACATCGTCGGCAAGGAGATGTACACCTTCGAGGACAAGGGCGGCCGCAGCCTGTCCCTGCGTCCGGAGGGCACCGCGCCGGCGGCGCGCGCGTACATCGAGCACTCGGTGAACAACCAGGAGCCGGTGTCGCGCTGGTTCTACACGGGGCCCATGTTCCGCTACGAGCGGATGCAGACGGGCCGCTACCGTCAGTTCTACCAGATTGGCGCGGAGGCCTACGGCGCCAAGGAGCCCGCGCAGGACGCGGAGCTGATGGACATGGTGGTGCAGTTCCTGGAGGCCCTGGGCCTTCAGGAGGTCACCCTGAACATCAACTCGCTGGGCGACGAGAACTGCCGGCCCGCGTACCACGCGAAGCTGGTGGACTACCTCAAGTCCCACCGCGAGGAGCTGTGCGGGGACTGCCAGCAGCGGCTGGAGCGCAACCCGCTGCGCGTGCTCGACTGCAAGAACGAGAAGTGCCAGTCGGTGGCCGCCGCCGGCCCCAACGTGCTCGAGTTCCTGTGCGAGCCGTGCCGCACGCACTTCACGGACCTGCAGCGCAAGCTGGGCGCGCTGGGCGTGCGCTACGTGGTGAACCACCGGCTGGTGCGCGGCCTGGACTACTACACGCGCACCGTCTTCGAGTTCATCGCCGCGCACCCCGCGCTGCGCACGGCCAGCACCGTGGGCGGCGGCGGGCGCTACGACAAGATGATGAAGGGCCTGGGCGGGCCGGACGTGCCCGCGGTGGGCTTCGCCATGGGCCTGGACCGGCTGGTGCTGCTGCTCAAGGAGAGCGGCAAGACGTTCATCCAGCGGCCGGACCTGTTCATCGCCGTGGACGAGACGAGCCACGACGAAGGCCTGAAGCTGGCCAGCCGCCTGCGCCGCGAGGGCCTGAAGGTGGACTTCGACACGCGCGGCGGCAGCCTCAAGAGCCAGATGAAGCGCGCGGACAAGTCCGGCGCCCGCTTCACGCTGGTGCTGGGCGAGCAGGAGCGCACCAGCGGCCAGGCGAAGCTCAAGCCCATGGCCGGCGGTGACTCCGTGCCCGTCGCGCTCGACAACGTGGCCGCCACCGTGCGCGCCCAGCCGGAAGCCCCGGCCCAGGCCCCGGTGTCCTGATCCAGCCCCCCTCCGGCATGACGCGCCCGGCCGGAGGGGAGGGGGGCGGCCCGTCTTCCCTGAAAATCCCGGAGTAAAGGTGTCAAGTGCCGTAAGTCCTGGGAATCGCTGGGGGAAGGTGGGCCAGGGGATTCGCGAGGGTTGAGAGTTTGGAGTACCTTCGGCCTGCAATGTCGAGCGCTCCCCAGCCCGTCTCCGTGATCGATGGCCCTCGCTGGATCCCCGTCGCCGGGGACAGCATGTGGCCGTCGTTGCGCGCGGGGGACGTGGCGGAGGTGGAGCCGCTGGTGGACGCGCCTCGCCCGGGTGAGGTGGTGCTGGCGCGCTTCGAGTCCTCGCTGGTGCTGCACCGGGTGCGCTGGTGCGACGGCAGCCTGTGCGCGCTTCGCGGGGACAACGGCGTCATGGAAGATCCGCCGCTGCCGCTCATCCGTATCCTGGGGCGTGCGCGGCGTGTGCGCCGGGGCGGAGCGCTGCTGGAGATGGACCGCTGGGACGTGGGGCCTCGGCGCCTGGGCCGCTGGCGCGCGACGCTGAAGCGACAGCTGGCCTCGTGGCTGGGAAGGCCGGGCCGCGCATGAGCTTTCCGGAAGGCAGCGTTCCCCGGCGGCGTGCGGGGACCTCGGGGGAGGGCTTCGGCGCGGACTTCCTGGTGCTGGACGCGGAGGGGCGCACGCTGCGCGGGCTCAACCCGACGGCGGCGCGCATCTGGGCGCTGTGCGATGGACAGCGCACGGCCCGGGCAGTGGCGGAGCAGGTGGCTTCCGAGTTTTCGACCGACGTCGGTCCGGTGCTGGCCGACACGCTGCGCTTCCTGGGGGAGCTCCAGCGCAAGGGCCTGTTGGACGAAGTGCGCGCGCCGGCCGGTGCCGCGCCTCTGGAGGAGACATGATGCGGGCGCGCGTAGCCGTGCTGGCGGGTGCGATGGTGCTGTCGGCGTGCTCGGAAGGGGTGTCCCCCCTGCCGCCGCCGGCCGTGAATCCGGGGCCTGACAAGGGCTCCGTCACCTCCGTGGATCCGACCGACGTGCTGGCCGGTGGCGGGAGCGTGGCCCGGCCGCCCCCGGCTCCCGCCGTGGAGGAGCCGCCACCGGAAGAGCCGCCTCCGCCGGAGGTGCTGCCGCCCCCGACCGGGAGCGCGGAGGTGGTGGGCGCGGGCTCGGAGCCCACGGCCCTGTCCGAGGTGCAGCAGGTGGACGTGGACTTCGTGGTCAGCGGCGTGCCCCACAAGGGCCAGGTGGACGTGGAGTTCATCGCGCCGGGCGGGCGTCCGTACGAGAAGCGGAGCGCCACGGTGGTGGCGCCGCCGGACGAGTCGCGCACGCTGCGCTATTCGCTGCCGGTGGCGGGCACGCCGGTGTCCATGGCGCGCATGACGGGCACCTGGCAGGTGCGCTTCTTCCTGGATGGGGCGCAGCTGGCCGCCACGTCCTTCACCCTGGAGCCGTGACGTGAGGCACGCCATGAACGTCCGCATCCTCGCGCTCGCCGCCGTGCTGCTGCCCGCGGTGGGCTTCTCCCAGACCTGGTCCGCGCGCCCCATCCCCGCCGCCGGAGAGACGGTCGCGCGCGTGGTGATGGAAGACGCGTCCGAGCTCGTCGTGGAGGTGACGAACACGACCAATGCCACGAGAGACGCCCGCCTGTCGGAGGTCTCCTTCGTCCTGCCCACGGGCTACCAGCTGCTGGGCGGCCTGCCGGCGGAGGAGAACCCGGACTGGAAGGTCGAGTACATCGACTCCAACGTGCGGCGCATCACCTTCCAGTCCACGAAGGGCTGCGTGGACGACGGGCGCGGCCTGGATCGCAACCAGTCCGCGCGCTTCGTGCTGAACGTGGTGGCCCCGGGCAACCGCTCCACCGACAACAACACCGAGCGCTTCGCGGCGGGCACGTACGCCCGCGACCAGTGCGGCGGCACGAACTACACCTTCAACATCAACAGCATGACCGCGTGGACGCGGGCCATCCTGATCACGAACGTGACGCTGGCGCCGCGCATGCTGGCGGTCAACGGCACCACCGCGGCGCGCGTGGTGGTGGAGAACCGCGGCACCGGCACGGCCTCCGTGGCCGTGGACAATCCCACGTCCACGACCGGTGCGCCGCTCACCACCGTGAGCAAGGTCCCCTCGAACAACGTGTCCGTGGCGGCGCGTGCCGCGGGCGTCATCGCGGTCAATCTGCGGGCCACCGCCGCCGGCGCCGGGGCCGCTCGCGTCCGGGCGCGCGCGACGAACGCGAACGCTCCGCTGGCGGACTCGCCCATGGGGGACGTGGGCAACCTGGCGGCGGCGGCGGACATGGACGTCGTGGACGCCTTCAGCGGAGAGCAGGTGACGCTGCGCCTCTCGGTGTTCAACACGTCCAGCGCGAACACGTACACCCAGGTGCGCCCGCGCACGCCGGTGCTGCTGGGCAGCGCGACGGCGTCGCTCGTGTCCGGTCCGTCGCCGGAGAGCGTGGCGCAGCTGGCGCCGGGAGCCTCCGCGCAGTTCACGTGGCGCTACCAGGTGTCCGGGTCGCCGGGCGCCAGCTACCAGTTCCAGGCGCAGGTGGACGGGACGCTCAACGGTTCCTCCGTGGCAGGGGACGCGGTGACGGCGCGCAAGGGCCGCATCGTGGAGCACCGCGTGCGGCTGAGCCAGGAGACGGTGTCCACCGCGGCCACGGGCGTGACGGTGGCGTACACGGTGCAGAACCGGGGCACGCTGCCCATCTACGAAGTGAAGCTGTTCAAGCCCGCGGTGAACTACTTCTCCGTGGCCGCGTCGGGCCCGCAGCCGTTCGGGGACTGGGCCGTCTCCACGGACGCGGCCGGCTACAACTGGGAGTCGGAGACCGGCATCCCGGTGGGCGGCGAGGCCACCTTCCGCATCACCTATTCGGGCTTCACGGCCGTCACCGCGGACACGGCGTTCCGCCACCGGCTGGAGCTGAACCAGGGCTGGAACGATCCGCGCATCCGCGTGGAGGCGATGATGACGCTGCTCGCGGTCACCGCGTCCCCGGACGTGGAGCGCCTCACCGGCGTGGCCCGCGACGGCAGCGTGACGCTCACGTGGGACAACCCCTTCAACCACGGCGGCACCCTGGTGCTGCGCGCGGAGGGGACCCGGCCCAACACCGCGCCCACCAGCGGCGTGCGCTACGCGGTGGGGGACACGGTGGGCAACGCGACGGTGGCGTACATGGACGAGTTCAGCTCCGCGTCGTCCTTCACGGACACGGCCGTGACCAACGGCACGACGTACGTCTACCGCGTGTTCAACGCGGATGATCATCTGCGCTACGGGCCGGGCAACCAGCCTACGTCGCAGGGCCTCCTGGCCGCGCCCCGGGCGCGCGTCGCGGGCAATCCGCTGTGGTGCTACTCGGTGGGCCTGTCCTCGCTGCTCCAGCCCGTCACCGAGCTGGGCGTGGGCATCTTCAGCTCGTACAACGACTCGATCGTGGGCTCGCTCACGAACACCGTGAACCCCTCCGAGGACGGCGCCGAGCGCTTCCGGCCGGTGAAGATGACGGGCCTGATTGGCAGCCGCTTCCCGGTGGTGCCGCTGTTGGGCCGGCCCGGGCAGCAGTGGATCGTCGTGGGCGACCAGTCCGGCGTGCCGGCGGTGCTCAACGCGGCCACGGGCGAGTTCCTGTGGCGCAACACCACGCTGGGCCTGGGGAACATCAGCTCGTTCCCGGTGACGCAGCTGTTGGACTACGCGAACCCGGAGTACCGGACGACGCACTCGAACATCGACCTGGCCATCTTCGCCACGCGCAACACGTCCGCGCTGAACCAGGTGGTCGCGCTGAACGCGGCCACGGGCGCGCTCATCTGGCGCTACCGCCCCGGAGACCTGGGCATGGTCAGCGGCGGCATGCTGGTGGACTACACGACGAACCGCCTCTACGTGGCGACCAAGTCGGGCACCAGCACGGCCACGCTGCGCGTGCTCAACAGCCTCACGGGCGCGGAGGTGGCGCGGCTGGCGCTGGGCGACCTGGAGTTCGGCGTGGTCCGCAACGCCACGAGCAACCAGATCCTCGTCACCGCCAACGACGGCCGGGTGTACGGCGTGAACCCGGCCACGTACGCGACGGCCTGGACGGTCACCGTGCGGCCCACCACCGCGCGGGCCTTCACCCACTTCGCGCGGCCGCTGGGCAAGGGCTTCGTGGTGAGCACGGCGGACGGCAGGGTGGAGCGCTATGAGATGGACGCGACCAACGTGCCGAAGTTGATGTGGACCACGCCCGTCGCGGGGCCGGCCGGCTCCTTCACCCTCAACCAGAACGGCGTGGCGCGCATCTACGTCGGCAGCTCGGATGGCAAGGTGCACCAGCTGGAGTCGGAGACGGGGTTGGACTCCGGGCAGGTGACCGTGTCGTCGGCGCAGGCCATCGGCACGCCGACCATCGACAACGTCGTTGCGCGGTTGCATGTCGGTACCGCGGATGGTCGAATCTGTGCCTTCCCGGTGCCCTTCTAGGTGGGCCAACACGTGAGCCAACGCCCTGCACAGCCTCCCGTGCGTCCGTCCCTGCCGAAGCCGCCGGCCGCGCCCGCGGTGTACGTGCCTCCCGCCATCGTGTGGGAGCAGCCCTTCGTCGCGCTGGCGCAGATCTCCATGTGCACCATCCCCGGCGAATCGGAGTGCGTGCCGTGAACGGCGGGGACCCCTCGCCGGGTCCCCGTGACGCGGTCCTCCGGATCACCCTGGCCGGGTGGACGGTGGCGCTCGAGGTCGAGGACGCGGCGCTCGCGGGCCCGCTCCAGCGCGTGTTCGGCGCGTTCCGTGCTCCCGATGCCGTGGCCTCCGACGAGGCCCGGCTGGTGATGCGCAACCCTCCCAGCCCTGTTTCTCCCCCCACCGTGCAGGAGCTGCCCCGGCTGGAGCCCGGTGACGCAGGGACGCTGCGCGTGGAGGGCGCCGGATATTCGGCCATGCTCTCCCGGGACCGGTGCCGCGCGGACGTCGTCGGAACCGGGCGGTACCCGGTGGAGAACGTGATCAAGATCATGCTCGCGTCCGCGCTGGCGAAGCGGGGCGGGCTGCTCGTGCACGGCGTGGGATTGGCGCACGAGGGCCGGGCCGCGCTGTTCGTGGGGCACTCCGGCGCGGGCAAGAGCACCCTGGGCG
>NZ_RAWL01000409.1:0-7620 GCF_003668885.1 Corallococcus sp. AB049A
AGCCCGACCCTCCGGCCCGTGGCCGCCGTGGCCCCCGCGCCGGTCGTGCCCTCGCCCGTGACCGCCAACCACCTGCGCCCCACGGACGGCGCGCTCTTCGAAGTGCCGACGGACGGCTTCGTGCCCGCCGCCAGCTCCTTCGTGGAAGGCGAACACCGCGTCATCATCCACACCGTCGAAGGCCAGGTGAAGCGCGGCACCATCCGCGACGCGGACCTCCTGGAGGACACCATCTCCCTGGAGCAGCAGAGCGGCTTCGCCCCGGAGCGCATCCCCGGCAAGCGCGTGAAGGCCATCTTCTTCATGCTCGCCGCGGGCGCGCGTCAGCCGCAGGCGGAGGGCTCGAAGATCCGCGTCACCTTCAACGACGGCCGCCAGGTGGCCGGCTTCTCCCAGGACTTCAAGGGCCCCACCCCTGGCTTCTTCGTCATCCCCGCCGACACCCGCACCAACACCGCGCGCATCTTCATCTACCGCGCCAGCGTGCAGGCCGTCGCCGAGGGCTGAGCCGTCCCGGGCCCCGGGTTGAACCGGGGCACAAAAAAGAGGGGCCCCGGTCACCCGAGGCCCCTCTCTTCATTTCAAGGCTGGGACGAAGACTACTTCTTGTCCGTGGCCGCCGGAGCGGAGGCCTCGGCCTTCTTCGTGGTCTCCAGGTCCAGGGTGATGGTCACCTCGTCACCCACCGCCACGCCGCCGGCCTCCAGCGCCTTGTTCCAGGTCAGGCCGAAGTCGCTGCGCTTGATCTTCGTGGTCGCCACGGCGCCGCGGCGCACGTTGCCCCAGGCGTCCTTCGTCTCCGCCGTCGGGCCTTCCACGGCCAGCACGACCGGCTTGGTCACGCCGTGCATGGTCAGGTCGCCCGTGACGTTCAGCTTGTCCTTGCCGGCCTTCGCGACCTTCGTGGACTTGAAGGTGATGGTCGGGAACTTCTCCACGTCGAAGAAGTCCGCGCTGCGCAGGTGCTCGTCGCGCTTGGGCTCGTTGGTGTTGATGGTCTTCGCGTCGAGGGTCGCCTCGATGGTGGACTTGGTGATGTCCTTGTCATCCAGGTTGACGTTGCCCTTCACGTTGCTGAACGTGCCACGCACGTTGGACACCATCATGTGCTTCACGGCGAACTGCGCGCTGGAGTGCGACGAGTCAATCTCCCACGCGGACGCGAAGGCAAACGACGGGGCGGCGACGGCGAGCAGCGTGATGGCGGACTTGAGCGACATCTTCATGGTGTGGACTCCTTGAGTTTGCGGACTGCGAGGTTCAGGCGCGCAGCGCGAAGCTGCGCATGGACAAGGTCCCGTGATGGAAGCCCTCGAACACGGGGGTGATGCGGTCCTCGGGGAGGGCAGCTCCGAGGACGAAATAAATCGGCAACCAATGCTCGGGAGATGGATGCGCGACCCGCGCATTCGGTGCATCCATCCATGACTGAAGCCCGAGGAAGTCACGTGCGGCAAGTTTTCCGGCGACCCATGCGTCGAACTCGGCGGCCCATGGCTCCACGGACGCCAGCTTGGATCTGAAATTCACCCGGCGAAGGTTGTGCACCACGCCGCCGCTGCCCATGAGCAGCACGCCCTCCGCGCGCAGCGGAGCCAGCGCCTCCCCCATGCGCGCCACCTGCGCGGGCGTCGCGTCCGCCGGCAGCGCCACCTGCAACACCGGCACGCGCGCCTCCGGGAACGCATGGCGCAGGGGCACCCAGACGCCGTGGTCCAGGCCGCGCTCGCCGTCCGCCACCGCGGGCACGCCCGCCGACGACAGCCGCGCCACCACGTCCTGCGCAAGCGAAGGAGCCCCGGGCGGCGCGTACCGCAGCCGGTACATCTCCTCCGGGAAGCCAAAGAAGTCGTACACGAGCGGCGGAGCGGCCATCGCGGTGACGTGCACGCGCGCGTCCGTCTCCCAGTGCGCCGACACCACCACCAGCGCCTTCAGCGCGCCCGCGCCCTCACCGAAGCGCCTCAGCGCCTGGGGGTACTCATCCGAGTCCAGCGCCGTCATGGGCGAGCCGTGCGACACGAACAGGGCCGGCGCCACCTGCCGGGCAGCCGAGGCCCCGGTGCCCATCACCCCCACCACCCCGGCGGCCGCCACGCCCTGCAGCACCATGCGTCTGTCCACCCCGGAAGCCATCGTGGCGCCTTCTATTGCAACCCTGGGACCAGCGCACCCGACACGACAACCCGCTGAAATCACGAACCTTCCCATCCCGGGCCTGCGAAACGCCTCTCATATTGATAGAGAAGCGACTCAGTCTGAAAGGCACCGGAGAGGCACCGTGGCGGGTCTGGAAGGGTTGGACTTGAGGGAGCTGCTGGCGTTCGAGCCAAAGGGCGGGGTCATCCGCTTCGCCGGCCAGCGGGCGCTGTTGATGGACCCGGTGACGCTGGGGCTGTTGCGCAAGGAACTCATCGGGATGCTGGGGATGACGGCCGCGCGCGGCATCTTCACGCGGCTGGGCTACGCGCACGGCTGGCGCACGGCGGAGGCGATGAGGACCGCGGTGGCCTGGCCGGATGAAGCGGAGTGGCGCCGCGCGGGCGGACGGCTGCACACGCTGATGGGCCAGGTGCGCGTGGAGCGCATCGAGCGCAAGGACACGGACGGCCCGGAGCCCTTCGCGGAGGCGCAGTGGAGCGACTCCTATGAGGCCGAGCAGCACCTGCTGCACCTGGGCCAGGCGGAAGAGCCCGTGTGCTGGAGCCTCACCGGCTTCGCGTCCGGGTACCTGAGCTACTGCAACAACAAACCCATCTACTGCGCGGAGCTCAAGTGCGTGGGCAAGGGCGACGCCTTCTGCCACATCGTGGGCCGGCCGGAGGCGGAGTGGAGCACCGAGTGCACGGAGTTCCTGCGCTTCTATGAAACGCAGTGCATGGAGGGCGTGCTCGGGCAGGTGACGGAGGCGCTGCGGCAGACGGAGCGCAAGCTGCGCGCGAAGCGCCAGTCGCTGGCGCGCGCCGGCGTGACGGAGGACCCATCCGGCATGGTGGCCCGCGCGGAGTCCATGCAGCGCGTGCTCAACCTGGCGCGCAGGTCCGCCAAGGTGGACACCACCATCCTCGTCACCGGCGAGAGCGGCGTGGGCAAGGAGCGAATCGCCCGGCTCATCCACGACGAGTCCGGCCGCTCGCACAAGGCCTTCATCGCCGTGAACTGCGCCGCGGTGACGGAGAGCCTGCTGGAGAGCGAGCTGTTCGGCCACGCGAAGGGCTCCTTCACCGGCGCCACGAACGACAGGCCCGGCCTCTTCGAAGCCGCGCACGGCGGCACCCTCTTCCTGGACGAAGTGGGAGAGGTGCCCCCGGCCATGCAGGCGAAGCTTTTGCGCGCGCTCCAGGAGCGAGAGGTGCGCCGCGTGGGGGAGAACACCAGCCGCAAGGTGGACGTGCGCGTGGTGGCCGCCACCAACCGCGAGCTGTCCGAGGAGGTCCGCCTGGGCCGCTTCCGCCAGGACCTCTTCTACCGGCTGCGCGTCATCGAGCTGCGCATCCCGCCCCTGCGCGAGCGCAAGGAGGACATCCTCCCCCTGGCGCGGCTGCTGCTGGCGGAAGCCGGCGAGCGGCTGGGGCGGCGCGTGAATGGCCTGTCCCCGGACGCGGCGGATCAACTGCTGCGCTACCCGTGGCCGGGCAACGTGCGCGAGCTGGGCAACGCGGTTGAGCGCGCGGTGGTGCTCTGCGAGGGGCCGCGCGTGGAGCGCGACGACCTGCCGGAGGAGGTGCGCGCCGCGCCGCCCAGCCTGGTGCCCACCCGCAACCCGCGCCGGCTGGAGGACATGGAGAAGGAGTACATCCTCGCGGTGCTGGCGCAGAACGGCGGCAACCGCTCACGCACCGCGGAGCAGTTGGACATCGGGGTGGCTACGCTCTACCGGAAGCTCAAGCAGTATGGCCACCCGGAGGCCGCGCACTGAGGGCCGTGCAGGCCCTTCAGTTGAGGTACTGGTCGCGGTCCGGCGGGCGGTCCCGGTCCACCACGCGCAGGTGCTTGGAGCGGTCCCTCAGCTGCCGCTGCAGGCGCCAGTGCTGCAGCTGGAGCATCAGCCGCTTGGGGCTCGCGCCGCGCACGTAGGCGAAGACGAGCGCCAGGCTGATGAGCTCCGGGGCCAGCACCTGCCAGGCCGGCGCGGTGAGCAGCCGCAGCACGGTGAAGCCCGCGCCAATGGCCGCGAACCAGTTGCCCGTGAGCGGGATGCCCCAGAAGTTCGTCTGCCCCCGGCCAATCACCAGGCCGTACGCCACCCACAGCACCGTCGTCAGCACCGAGCCGCCGGCATAGGCGCTGGCCATGGGAATCACCAGCGACAGCAGCACCGTGATGAGGCCCGCGAGCACCGTGATGCCCAAGGACGCCATCAGGAAGCGCCGGGAGCCCCAGGTGGACTCCAGGAAGCCGCCGATGGACCAGATGATGATGCCGCCAAAGACGATGCCCAGCGGGTCCGGGGCCACGAACGCGTAGGTGAACAGCTGCCACACGCGCAGCGACAGCACGTCGTGCGGGTTGAGCAGGAGCAGCACGCCCTGCCCTCGCTGTGTCGCCAGGAAGAGGGCGGAGAACGCCACCAGCGCCACCGCCAGCTTGGCGGCCATTGAATCCAGGCCGGGGAAGCCGCCGCCGAAGCCGCCTCCACCCCGATTGAAGCCCCGCATGGGTCGCATAGAGGCCCAAAGGTGGTGGAACACCGCCCGGTCCGCAACCCCAAATCCAGAAACGATGAAGGGCGCCCCACCCAGGTGTCACCCGGGAGAAGCGCCCTCGCATCCCACGCCTTCTTCGTCCCCGCCGGGAGGCCTTAAACCTTGTGGCGGTAGAAGAGCGTGATGGTCAGACAGTGAAACTCCTTGTCCGAGGACTGCGTGACGATCTTGTCCACGATCTCCACGGAGGAGTTCTCCTTCAGCCACTTGGTGATGTTCTCGCCCATGTTCTCGCGATCGCGCGCGAGCGTGGTGGAGAACACCTTGACGCCCGTGAAGCTGATAACGCCCATTCCAACCCTCGTGTCACCAGAGATTACAAATGTTTACCCCGAGTCGGGGGCGCCATCAAGAAACGGGCCCGACAATCCGGCCCTGGCCACCGTCCACCCGCCGACAGTGCGGCGGGGGACCGGGGGCTTTCAGCGGCCGGCGGCGGCGCGCCGGGCCTGACAGGTGACCTCGTCCTTGCAGGCGGGACCGATGCCTTCCGGGTGGGCCGTCAGGGGCGTCTTGTCGCTCTCCTCCACGCCGCACACCACGCAGCGGCGCTTGCGGTTGCGGCGCTCGGCGCGGCGCTGCTCGGCGATGGCCTTGGCCCGCTCGCGGGCCGTCTTCGCGTCCACCTCGTTGCTCATCTCACGTCCCGTCCTAGAGCGCCTCGATAAGCACGGCGATGCCCTGGCCGCCACCGATGCAGGCGGACCCGATACCATAGCGGGCGCCCCGGCGCTTCAGCTCGTACGCCAGCGTCATGGTGATGCGCGCGCCGGAGGCCCCCAGCGGGTGGCCCACGGCGATGGCGCCGCCGTTGACGTTGGTGGCGTCGCGTGGCAGGCCCAGGTCCTTCTCCACCGCCAGGTACTGGGGCGCGAAGGCCTCGTTGACCTCGAAGAGGTCCACGTCGGAGAGCTTCGCGTCCGCGCGCTTGAGCAGGTTGCGGATGGCCGGCGCCGGGCCAATGCCCATGATGCGCGGGTCGCAGCCGGCAATGCCCCAGTTGACGAGCCGCGCCACGGGCTTGAGGCCGTGCTTCTCCACGAAGCTCCGGGTGGCCATGACCATGGAGCCCGCGCCGTCGCAGATGCCGCTGGCCGCGCCCGCGTGCACCACGCCGTCCTTCTTGAACACCTTGGGCAGCTTGCGCAGGCCCTCCACCGTGGTCTCCGGACGGTTGTGCTCGTCCTTGGACACCACCGTGTCGCCCTTCTTGCCCTTGAGCGTCACCGGCGCGATTTCATCCGCCAGCCGGCCCGCCTCCTGCGCGGCGGCGAAGCGCTTCTGGGTGAGGACGGCGTACTGGTCCACGTCGTCCTGGCTGATGCTGTAGTCCACCGCCAGCTGCTCGGCGGTGAGCGCCATGGCGTTGCCCGTGTAGCTGTCCGTGAGGGCCGTCCAGAGCATGTCCTCCAGGCCGCCCTTGCCCAGGGGGATGCCCCAGCGCGCGCCCCGGATGACGTGGGGCGCCTGGCTCATGGACTCCGTGCCGCCCGCCAGCACCGCCTCCGCGCCGCCCGTGAGCATCATCTCCGCGGCGGTGATGAAGGCCTGGAAGCCGGAGCCGCACAGCCGGTTGACGCCCAGCGCGGGCACCGGCACCGGCACGCCCGTGCGCAGGCCCACATGGCGCGGCAGGTAGATGGCGTCCGCGCTCGTCTGGACGACGTTGCCGTACACCACATGCTCAATCTGCTCCGGGGAGACGCCCGCCTGGGCCAGGGCCGCCTTCGCGGACTCCACGGCCAGGTCGGTGGCGCTCAGGTCCTTGAGGCTGCCGCCGTAGGTACCGAACGGGGTGCGCTTGCCGGACAGGAAGTAGATTTCCTCGTTCTTGGACACGCTCTTCATGGTGCTCGTCTCCCTACTCTTCCGGGGCGCGCGGTGCACGCACGACGTGACGTGGAAAAGCGTCCAGGGGGCCGTCAGCCCGCGCGCCGGCCCAGGAAGGCGCTGGCGACGATGGCAAGCGCGATGGCCGTCCACAACAGTCCCTGGAGGTTCTGGCGGCGGATTTCCTTGCGCCCCAAACCGGCGTACCAGGCCCGGGCGGCCTGGACGCGCCCCTCCCAGGTGAAGCCCTCCGGGCCCGCCGGCTCCAACCCCTCGAGTCGTCGCACATGCGCGCGCAACAGGCGCTCCGGGGCGGCGTCCTCCAGCGACCCGGAGCGGTAGCCGGGCAGGTCCAACGCGGGGCGGCGGTAGCTGGCGGTGACGACGAAGCCCCCGGAGGCCAGGGGGGTGAGCAGGTAGAGCCGGGGCAGCAGGTCCGCCCCTTCGTGGACGGTGGCGAAGACGCGCTCGCCCGCGTGCGCCCAGTCGTAGGAGCGGGTGGCCTTCTGCATGAGCGGCTTCTCCTCGTGGCTGCCCACGGGCGTGAAGCCCAGCGCCTGGAGCTGCCCCGCCAGGGGGGCCAGGGACTCCGGCAGGTCCATCTGGTCCCCCGGGGCCTCCGGCTCCACCCGGACGGTGTGGGGGAAGAGGTAGAGGACCGCGCGCCAGAAGTTGAGGAACAGGAGCACGCCGGCCAGCACCAGCCCGGCGACGGCCACCCCCAGCTGCCCGAGCACGTTCACGGGCGGGGCTTTCCTTCCGGGCGCCGGTTGGCGGTGGCGGGCAGGTCCCTCCAGCGCTCCAGGTCCGCGCGGGTGAGCGGGTCGCGGCCCTCCAGGTAGCGCTCCAGGTGGCCCAGCGAGTCCACGCCCCAGAACATCTCGTCGTCCACCAGCACGGACGGCACGCCGAAGGCGCCGTGCGCCAGCGCGTCGTCGGTGTTCTTGCGCACGCGGTCCTTCACCTCCGGCAGCTGCGCGCGCTCCAGCAGCGCCCTCGCGTCGAAGCCGGCCTCCGTCAGCACCGCGCCCACCTGCTCCGGCGTCTCGATGCCCCGCCCCTGCCCCCACGCGGCCAAGTAGAG
>NZ_RAWL01000040.1:0-33554 GCF_003668885.1 Corallococcus sp. AB049A
TGGCACACCGGCGCCACGCCCAACTCGTCGACGGCCTGCAGGGCCACCGCCATCAGGGCTCCTCGTCGGGCTTGGGCAGTTCCACTCCCAGGATTTCCGAAACTTTTTTTTGGAGGTCCAGCAGGGCCTCGGCGCGCTTGAGGCGCACCTGGGTCTGGGCCAATTGCTTCTCCAACTCGGCGACGCGCCGGGCGCTTGCGTCGGGCACCTTCGCCGGCGGGCCGCGCTTCTTCAGGCTGCCGGCCGACAGCTCCCCTGCATCGCGCTGGCGCCGCCACGCGCTCAGCAGCGAGGAGTACAGCCCTTCGCGGCGCAGTAGCGCCCCGACTTCACCGGGCTTCGTGCAGCGCTCTGCCTCCGCCAGCACCCGCAGCTTGTACTCCGCGGTGAAACCTCGTCGCCTGGCCTTCTCCACCACCTCGGTCTCCCTGACCCGAGCCTCTTCCACCACCGGATTCATCGTCCCTGCCTGGGTCGCCCTGCACACTAAACTGCTGGGTACGGACTGTCTCACTCACCTTGGCAGAGAGGGCTGGGGGCGCACGGCCGGCATCGCGGGAGCCGCGACCCTCTTCGGCATCATGCACCTGGACTACGCTTACAGCCCCATGGCCGTGTTCCTGGGCCTGTTCCTGGGCTGGCTCGCGGAGCGCACGGGAAGCGTGCGCCTGCCCATCTTCGTCCACGTCCTCAACAACCTGACGTCGTTCCTGCTGTCCCGCTACGCTCCATCCACCACGGAGCTGCCGACCTCCGTGCACGTGACGCTGCTGGCAGCGTGCTCGCTGGTGTTCGTGGGAGTGGTGGCGGTTCTGCGGAGGATGGAGCCTCGGTCGCAAGAGCCCGAGCTCACCTTCAGTGCGAAGTGAGCAGCATCCGCTCCCTCAGCGCGCGCAGGACGTCCAGGTCGGGGGCCACCTGTCGAGCCGCCGCCATGGCCGTGTCCGCTGCCTTCAGCGCTTCACCGGTCAATCCCTCTCGATACGAATGCTCGGCGTAGTCCGTCCACCGTTCCCAGCGCGAATAGAGCCGGATGGGCCATTCCGCGAGGTGGACTTCGACCAGCGAGCGCGCCCGCTGCGTCACCTCGCGCCCTGACGCCACCTGCCCGGGCATCCGCACCACGAACGGGATGCGCAGGCCCGCGCTGCCCCACAGGTGGTCGCCGTGCCCCAGGCCCAAGCCCTCGTCCCCCAAGTGCGTGGACGACGCGAACACCACCAGCGCGAACGGCGCGTCCTCTGGCATCCCGTCCAGTACGTGCCGCACCCGCGTGCGCAGCGGGCAAGGTCCGTCAGCTCCGGGAACTCGCCCCGCTCCTTGAACAGCCCCGGCGCCAGCGCCGTCCATACTCTTGACGCCATCGCAGTTTGCATACGCCGCAGCGACAATCCGGCAGCAACGGTCCAGCGTGATGCGTCGCAAGGACGCCGATCCTTCTTTTCCAAGGGGCTTTGCGTTTAGATGCCTTCCGCGCTTCCAGAGCTTCACGGTTCCTTCATGTCTCAGTGCCCTGACGAGAACGAGCTGCTGGACGGGGCGCGGGCGCGGCTGTCGGCGGAGGCGCAGGCCCGGCTGGAGTCGCACCTGGACGGGTGCGCGGCGTGCTGCGCGGTGCTGGCCGGCCTGGACGGTGGGCGCTCCCTGTCCCTGCGCGACCCGCCGCGCGAAGCACCGCCGGAGCCGGAGGAGATGCCCCGGCCCGGTGCTCGCGTGGGCCGCTATGTGCTGCTGCGGCGCGTGGGAGAGGGCGGCATGGGCGCCGTGTTCGCCGCGCATGACCCGGACCTGGACCGCCAGGTGGCGCTCAAGCTGCTCAAGCCCGGCGTGGTGGCGGACGCGGAGGCTCGCGGGCGGCTGATGCGGGAGGCCCAGGCCCAGGCGCGGCTGTCCCATCCGAACGTCGTGACGGTGCATGACGTGGGCCTGGACGGCGACACGGTCTTCCTCGCCATGGAGCTGCTGCGCGGTGGGACGCTGCGCCGCTGGTTGGCGGAGGCACCACGGACCTGGCGCGAGGTGCTGACGCGCTTCGTCCAGGCGGGGCGGGGTCTGGCCGCCGCGCACGCGGTGGGCCTCGTGCATCGAGACTTCAAACCGGACAACGTGCTGCTGGGCGAGGATGACCAGGTGCGCGTCGCCGACTTCGGCCTCGCTCGCGCCGGGCCCGTCCAGCCTGGCGCGCTGGATGCCCCCGCCGCCTCGGTCCCCGTCCGCGAGCCGCCACTTCTCGCGGGTGCGACGCCCACCGGCGCTACGCTGGGCACGCCCGCGTACATGTCCCCGGAGCAGTGGCGGGGCCAGCACGCGGATGCGCGCAGCGACCAGTTCAGCTTCTGCGTCGCGCTGTACGAGGCCCTCTTCGGCCAGCGGCCCTTCGCGGGGGACACGGCACTGGAGCGCGCGCGAGCGGTCTTCGAGGGCCGGGTGCTGCCACCGCCCCGGGACTCGCGGGTGCCCGTCGAGGTGAGGCAGGCGGTGCTGCGCGGCCTCGCCAGCAATCCCGCCCTTCGTCACCCTTCGCTGGACGCGCTGCTCGCACGGCTGGAGCCCGCTCCGCGCGCGTCACGCTGGCGCCTGGCCTCCTCGGCGCTGGCCCTGGGCGTGGTGATCAGCGCGGCCACGGGCCTTGTCGTCATGCGCGGCGGCGGCGAGCAGCGGGTCTGCACCGGCTTCGAGTCCCGGCTCGCGGGCACCTGGGACGCGGCGCGGCGGGCGCGGCTGGAGCAGCGCTTCCGCCCGGGAACGCCCGGTGTGCCCGAGGCCACCCTCGCGTCCACCGTGCGCGCGCTGGATGCCTATGCCCAGGCGCTGGTGGCCCAGGAGCAGCGGTCCTGCGAGGACACGCGCGTGCGGCAGACCCAATCCGAGCGGCTGATGGACCTGCGCGCCGCATGTCTGGATGGCCGGCGCCAGGCCCTCCACGTCCTGGTGGACCTGCTCGAGGGCGGGGAGCGCGAGGCGCTGCTGCGCGCCCCGGAGGCGGCGCGGCGGCTTCCCTCGCTGGCCGCGTGCGCGGACCGGGCGGTGCTGGCCCGCGTGGATCCGCTGCCCGAAGCGCCGGAGACCCGCGCGAAGCTCGCGTCGCTCGTCCGTGAGCTGGACGGGCTGCGCGCGCAGGGCGCGGCCGGCTTCCACGCTCGGGCCCTGCCCCGGCTGGAAGAGGTGGTGGGGGCGCTGCGAGAGTTGGGACACCGCCCCACGCTCGCGCGGGCCCTGCTCCTGCTGGGCGAGCTGCGAGGCACCGACGGCGGCTTCACGGCGGCGCGCGAGGTGCTGGAGGAGGCCGTGCGGGTCGCGGAGGCCGGACACGACGACGAGACCGCCGCGCACGCCTGGAACCGCCTCCTCTACACGGAGGGCGAGGGGCTGGGCCTGGTGAAGGAGGCCCAGCGCACCGCGCGCATGGCGGAGGCCGCCCTGGCCCGGCTGGGACCCGAGGGCTCCGCGGAGGTGGCGTCGGAGCTGCACCGCTACCGCAGCGCCCTCAGTTACCGGCAGGGCGAGTTCGCGCGGGCCCTCGCCGACGCCGAGCAGGCCCTGGCGCTGCTGGAGCACGCGGAGGGCGCGCAGGACGAGGCGCTCGCGGAGTCCCTCACCGGCATGGGCCGGGCCCTCAACAGCCTGGGCCGCTACGCCGAGGCGGAGCGGCACTACGCCCGCGCCCTGACGTTGGTGGATGCCGTGTACGGGCAGGACCACCCGCTGCGCGCGGTGTACCTCAACAACCTGGCCACCGCGCTGCGGCTCCAGGGCCGGGTGGCGGAGGCGGTCGAGCGCTACCGCGAGGCGCTCGTGCTGGGAGAGCGACACTACGGAGCGGATCACCCCACCACGTGCGTCATGCGCACGAACCTGGGCGACGCGCTCGCGCGGCAGGGCCGGCTGGAGGAGGCGCTGACGCACTACGAGCGCGCCCGGGCCAGCCTGGGCGGCGGCGGGGACGGGGAACGGCTGCGGCTGGCGGCCGTGCTGCTGAGCCTGGGCAACGCGCGCTCGGACCTGGGGCAGCTGCCGGAGGCGGAGGCCGTCTACCGCGAGGCGCTCGCGCTCCAACTGGCGCAGCTGGGCCCGCGGCATCCGGACGTGGCCCTGTCACGCAACAACCTGGGGTCGGTGGCGCTCGACGCGGGCCGCCTGCGTGAAGCGCGCGAGCACTTCGAGGCGGCGCGTGAGCTGTGGGAGGCCGCGCTGGGCCCGGAGCACCCGAAGGTGGCGAGCGCCCTGTACAACCTGGGCAACGTGGCGCTGCGCATGGGCCGGGTGCGCCCGGCCATTGCCTACCTGCGGCGGGCGCTGGCGGTGCGCGAGGCGGCACTCGGTGCGGAGCACCCCCGCGTGGTGCCGACGCTGGGGCTGCTGGGCGAGGCGCTGTGGGACGCCGGCCAGCCACGCGAGGCCCGTGAGCTGTTGGAGCGGGCGGTGGCGCTGTCCACGCGAGTGGAGGTCTCCCCGCCGGACCATGCCCGCGCGCGCTTCGCGCTCGCCCGTGTCCTCTGGCCGACGCGCGCCGAGCAGCCCCGGGCGCTCGCCCTGGCGCGCGAGGCGCTGGAAGCCTATTCGCGCAGCTCGCCCATCAATGCGCCCCGCGTGCGCGAGGTGCGGGCCTGGCTGTCCGCTCACGGCCCTTCGTGAGCCGGGCGCGCGTGTCCCCGCCCGCGTGGGCGGGCCTGTCGCTGGAGGTGGGCCATGCCGTCCGAACAGACCGAGTTCTTCCTCTCGCGGGCTCCCCGCGCGCTCGTCCCGGCGCTGCGCTCGCACCCCGGGCTGGAGCAGGTGCTCCAGGAACTGGTGCGGGCCGCGCGCGAGGCCTGGCCGGAAGTGGGCCTGGAGGTGGAGGCCTTCCTCGCGCACGCGGCGGAGCGGCTGCCCGCCACGGGTGACGCCGGTGCCGTGCTCGCGAGCCTGTGCGCGGAGGACCTCGCCCTGGCGTTCACCTGCACGCGAGGGAACGCGCGGGCCCTCCAGACGTTCGACGCGCACGTCCTGTCGCAGGTGGGGACGTGGCTGCCCGGCGAGGCGCCGTCACAGGTGGATGAGCTGCGGCAGTTGCTGCGTCAGCGGCTGCTCGTCCCGGTGGGCGGGGCCCCGCCGAAGCTGGCCTCCTATTCCGGGCGTGCCCCGCTGGCGCAGTGGGTGCGGGCGGTGGCGCTGCGGCTCCACATTGATCAGCAGCGCGCCGCGCCCCGCGAGCAGCCGGTGGGCGAGCGGCTGCCGGGGCTGGCGGAGCGGTTGGGCGCGGACCCCGAGCTGGCCTTCATCCGCGAACGGCACCAGGAGGACTTCCGCGGGGCCTTCCGCGCGGCGCTGGGCCGGCTGGACACGCGGGAGCGCAACCTGCTGCGGCTGCACCACGTGCATGGCCTGTCCATGGACGCGATGGCGGCCACCACGCAGGCGCCGCGCTCCACGGTGGCGCGCTGGATTGCCCGCGCCCGCGAGCGGCTGCTGGCCCTCACCCGCGAGGAGCTGACGGCGCGGCTGGGGCTCACCACGGATGAGCTGGACAGCCTGCTGCGCCTCGTGCGCAGCGAGCTGGACATCAGCCTGCGCCAGCTGCTGGCGGACTGACCCCCACTCCGGAATCCCGCGGCCGGGTGAGACGAAATTCTCAACTTCTCGTCCCTGGGGAAGAACAGTAACCGCGGGAAACACGGGATGTCGCGATGCGTCGAGGCGCGGGGCGTCGTGGGAGTCGTGTGTCCGGCGGTGCGCGTCACTCAAGGGAGGAAGCCCATGAAGCAGTGGACCCGATGGAGCACCGCCAAGTCCGCAGTCACCGCCCGTACCTGGGCCATGCCGTTGGCGTTGCTGGGCATGGTGGGGTGCACGAACGACGTCGCGGGGGATGAGGCCAGCGCCCCCGCTCCGCAGGACGCGCACGTGAAGGCGTGGGTGCCGGAGACGGCGGTGCCCGCTCCGGCGCACGCGGAAGGAACAGAGCACACGCTCCAGATGGACTGGGCCCTCCAGGAGAAGACGGTGGAGGACCTGACGGACCACTCGGCGCTGATCATCGACGGGACGGTGGAGTCCACGCGCTACGACGTCCTGCGCACCTATGCGCGGTCGAAGACGGAAGGGGCGACCCCGGGTGAGCTGAGCGGCCTCTACACGGACCTGCCCGTCACCATCGCGACGGTGCGGGTTTCCAATATCGCGCGCACGTCGAGGGACCTCCGGAGCGCGTCGGGCGGTGTCGTCGCGCAGGGGGCCACCGTGGACGTGATGTATCCCGGCGGCCTGCTCGCGGACGGCTGCACGCTCGCGCCGGAGGACAGCCCGCTGCCGGCGGTGGGGGAGCAGGCGGTCCTCTTCCTCGCGCCGCAGGAGGGCGTCAAGCCGCTGGCCGCGCAATCCCTGACGGGCGTCTACGCCGTGACGGGAGGGCCGGTGGGGCGCGTCCTCGTGAAGGGAGGCTTCGTGCAGGGCCCGAGCTCGTCGCGTCACGCCACCGCGCTCAAGGAGCACCTGGGCGGCCCCGTTGACGCACTGCTCGCCCGGGTCGGCGCCCGCGCCCGGGCCGTCGAGTACGTGCGCCCCGAGGCGCGCGCGGTGCCCTCGGTGGAAGACGCGCCGAGCGGGCCGCGCGCCCAGAGCTGGTGCGGGGTTCCGCTCTTTGGCTACAGGTGGTGCCGCTACCCCACGAACGTCACGTACACGGACTTCACGACCACGCGGTGGCCGGTCGGCGACGCGATGAACGCGTGGATGTACACGAGCATCTCGAACGGCCTGTACCTGCACTGGCGCGGCAGCGGTTCCTCCGACGTCATGGTCTATGAGAACTGGTACGGCAACAACGGCTGGCTTGCCTATACCTGGAACTACGCGTCGGGCGGCTGCATGACCGGCAGCGTCGTGAACATGAACAACACCTATCACGCGGGCGCGTACCACGCGAAGAGCGTCAGCGTGCATGAGATTGGCCACACGCTCGGCATCGCGCACCACTGGGATTGCAACTCGATCATGTACTCGAGCCCCACCGTCTGCGGGTCGGCCGTCACGTCCTGCGACGCCCAGGTGGCGGCGGAGCTGTACCGGTACTGACGCCGCGGCCTCGCGCGTGGACGGTGGTGCTCGCGTTCGTGCTCATGCTGATGACGCTCGTCGTCGGGAGCGTCATCGTGGTCAACGTCGCCCTGAGCGTTGCGTGCGCCATACATAGGCCCGGGTTGGCAGAAGGCGTGGCACAGCCGCTGACAAGCAACACACCCAGGCCCCAGGCCCCAGGTCCGCGGTGCTTTCCGCAATCGGCTCTCCTCCAGCACGCATCACCCGCGAAGCAGGAAACGTACTTCATGGTTTCGCGTGGAGGAGGACTTCCGTCCGGAGAACACCCACTTGCAGGCGTATCGCGCGGCAGGAGAGCTTCTTCCGGACGCCCTGGAAGCGCCATCCCCCGGAAGAGGTAAAGACAGTCAACGTCCGTCTGGACATCGTGCGCCCCGAACACCGACCCTTGGGGGCATCGCACAGGCATGAAGATTCATCGGATGTTGGCAGTGGTCGCGGGGATGTTGCTGGCGGGTTGCGGTGGCGGTGACGACCCGGGGGAGGACAATAAGCCCCCGGTGACGTGCTCCGCGGCGAACTGCACGGGCTGCTGTTTCAACAACACCTGCCAGACGGGGAACACCGCCTCCGCGTGTGGCAAGGCCGGGGCCGCGTGCATGGCTTGCAACGCGGCCCAGGTCTGCAAGACGGATCAGACGTGCGGTGCGGATCCGGCGGGTGTCTGGTTCGTCCAGCCCACGTCCGCTCAAATCACGGCCAGCAACAACGGCACGGCCTGGGATGCGGATGGCTCCGCGCCGGATGTCTTCGTGGAGATGCAGTGTCCGGGGGCGACTGCGTCCTCCGTCACCCCGGAAGTGGAGAGCTACACGCCCGCTTGGACTTCGGGCGGCTGCACCGCCACGGCGGGTCGTCTGCTCACGGAGCCCTGGGCCTTCCGCGTCTGGGACAGTGATGTCAGCGTCAATGACACCATCACCGGCGTCCTCCTGTATCAGTTCAAGGAGGCGGACCTCTCCGCGGGCCGTGTCACGCTCCAGGCTTCGGGGGGAATGATGTCCATCACCCTCGGCGTGCGGAAGCAACCGTAGGGCGCGAACCGAGGCCTGCCCGGGCTGCCATGGCAGGCCATGGGTTCCCCTTTCGAGCCATCTTCCGGCGCCAGTCCTCCGGCACCCGAATCGCCACGCCCGCGCGTGTGGCCGGTGCTGGTCGCGTTCATCCTGCTGCTGCCGGCGATCTTCGTGATGACGCTCATCGTGGCCAACATCGCGATGGCGGTGGAGATGGCCCGCGCGGGAGTGGACCCTCAGGACAGCGAGGCCATTCGGGCCGTGACGGAGCAGCTCTGGCCGATGTCCTGGCTGCACGTGGCGGTCATCATGACGTCCAGCCTCCTGGTGATGCTCGCCGCGCTCCTGGGCGGATTCCTGTCGCCGAAGCCCCTGAAGGAACGGTTGCGCTTGGGGACGGGAACGGCATTGCCCTCGTGGGCCTGGGGCGCCGCGCTGGTGGGATGCTTCACGGTGGGGCAGGCCCTGGAGAGTCTGTCGGTGCTCGCAGGTGTATGGAATTACGCAGTGGCGCTGAAGAGTTTGTAGGCCACGAGTCAAGGCTCGGCTGCGACCTTCGCGGGGCTGGTGTTCGTGGGAGTGGTGACAGTTCTGCGGCGTCGGCGCTTGCTCTGTCTGTCCAAAAAGCTCGGAGCCGCCTTGCACCCGCAATCCAAGGCAACCTAGCGTTCGAGGTCGCAGTCCTTCTCCTTGGAGGCAATCGATGAGGAAGTTGCTCTTTGGCGTCGCGCTGGCGGTTCCCGCGTTGGTGGGCCTTGGAACGTCCGCATATGCCCCGAAGGCCGAGGCGGCTCCGGCGCAGAGTTGCGAGTGGGACTACTACGCGGATGCCACCTATTCGGAGATGGTGGGCAACGCAACCCAGACGTGCAGCGGACGGACGTACCTCACGGGCATCCGGACGCCGTACTCCCAGCTGGTGATCTGCTTCCCCTGTTGAGGAAGCGGTTCATGGCGGGTGCCGCGACCTTCAGTGCGAAGTGAGCAGCACCCGCCGCCGCAACTCGCGCAGGGCGTCCAGGTCGGGGGCCAGTCGTCGAACCTCCGCCATGGCCGCGTCCGCTGCCTTCAGCGCTGCACCCGCCAATCCCTCTCGGTACGTGTGCGCGGAGTAGCCCATCCACTGTTCCCAACGCGAATAGAGCTCCACGGGCCAGTCGGCGAGGTGGACTACCACGTAGTAGGGCGTGGCTTCGGGCTTCGCGGGGCCGCAGCGCAGGAGCCATAGATGCGCCTCCGCCAGGAGGACGCCGTTGCCTTGTTTGGCTTCAGCTCTCCAGAGATCAAAATAGCCGCGCGAGAACCGCTCCCTGTGCGGCCAGTGCGCCAGACATTCGAGGTGCAGCGGCGCGTCGCAGTAGGGCCAGAGCTCATCCCCTTCATCGAAGAACGCGCCGGAAGTCGCGGTGTACGGCTTCGACAAGTCGGTGCTGCCGCAGATGGGGCAGCTTGTAAGTCCTTCCAGGATGATGGCCATGGCATGACACCCTACTCAGGGACCCACGGCGCCGCGAGCTTCACCCGTCCCATCCGGCAGCTCCGCAGCAAGCTTCGCCCTCAATGAGGCCACGACGTTCGGATGGTCTCCCGACACGTCCCGAAGCTCCGAAGGATCCGACACCGTATCGAACAGCTGCACCCGCACCCCATCCGGCGTGGGCAGCTCCAACAGCTTCCAGCGCCCCAGATACACCCCGCGGTGACGCGACCGTCGCACCGGTCCCTCCCACTCCGGCTTCAGCGCGATCTCCCCCGTGTCTCCCTCCACCATCGCAATCTCATAGAGCCACGGATACGGCATGCGCACCGTCTGGTACGGCTGACCATCCCGGTCGCTGAACCACACATCCGTCTCAATCAACGCGGGCACGTCCGGTAACGCCTTGGGCTCTGGCCCCGGCCGCACGAGCGACGCCAACGAGCGTCCCCGGAACGACTCCGGCGCGGGCACGCCCAGCAAATCCAGCACCGTCGGCGCCACGTCCAGCGACCGCGCCCGCTGCGTCACCTCGCGCCCTGACGCCACCTGCCCGGGCAGCCGCACCACGAACGGGATGCGCAAACCCGCGCTGCCCCACAGATGGTCGCCGTGCCCCTGGCCCAGTCCCTCGTCCTCCAGGTGCTCACCATGGTCCGACAACAGCACCACCAGCGTGTCGTCCCATCGGCCCCGCCGCTCCAGGTCCGCGCGCACGTTGCCCACCAGCCCATCGAACGTGCGCACCGCCGCGTCGTAGTTCGCCCCCAGCGCCGCGACGTCCTCCGGCGTGGTCGCGGGCGCGTTCGGATCCACCTCCATCCGGGGCGTCGCCCCGAAGCGCCACGGTCCCCGGTAGCCATGCTCCACGTACTGTCCCTCCTGCGGCCACGGCGCGGCGTACGGAAAGTGCGTGGAGGACGCGAACACCACCAGCGCGAACGGCGCGTCCTCCGGCATCCCGTCCAGCACGTGCCGCACCCGCGTGCGCAGCGGGGCAGGGTCCGTCAGCTCCGGGAACTCGCCCCGCTCCTTGAACAGCCCCGGCGCCAGCGCCGTCCAGGGCAGCAACGCCACGTGGGTGATGAGCATCCGCTGCCGCACCAGGTCCGGGAAGCGGAAGTCCGGCGCGGACACCACGTGGAAGCCATACGGGAAGCGCGAGAAGTGGTCCCCCGCGTAGTCCGCCACCACCGCCGTGCGGTAGCCCTGCGCCTCCAGCGCCGTGGCCAGCGTGGTGAGCTTCGCCTCGCGCGCCTCGCGCCCCACCAGCGTGTGCACCACCGGGTGTTCGCCCGCGTACTGCGACGTGAGCAGCGTCGTCCACGACGGCGCCGTGCGCGGCACCTGCACCACCGTTTCCTTGAAGCGCGTTCCCTCCTCCATCAGCCGGTCGATGTTCGGCGACGTGGACCGCGAATAGCCATTGCCCGACAGGTGGTCCGGCCTCAGCCCGTCCGACGCCAGGATGAGCAGGTTCGGTTTCGCGCGCCCCGCCGGCTCCGGCTCTGACGGGTTCCACGCCAGCCCCAGCCCCGTGAAGCCCGCCACCGCCGCCGCGGCCGTCATGCCCCCCAGCACGCCGCGCCAGCGCGGGGACTCCGCAAGCCACCGCGCCACCACCGCCAGCACGCTCAACACCGGCAGCACCAGCGCCGCGAACACCCAGCCCGACGGCTGCGTGCCGCTCAACCCCCGCAGCACCGCCGCCGTCACCTCCGAGCGCGCATACAGCGTCGCCGCGTACAGGTGCGGATGCCGCGCCATGTCCCCCGCGACGAGGAACGCCTCCACCATCAGGCACCCCAGGCCGCTCAGCCAGAACACCGCGCGCCGGCTCCGCCCCGCCGCCCACAGCCCGGCTCCCAGGAGCGCCCCCAGCACCAGCCCCACCACGCAGTACGCGCCAATCAGCCGCGCCACCTGCCACAGCACCACGCCCCGCCACGTGTTCCACACGTACTCCGTGACGATGCCGCTCTCATTCCCCTGGTAACCCAGTTGCATGTTCAGCAGGGCACAGAGCGTGTAGAGCACCAGGAAGACGAGCAGGCCCGCCCGGCAGCCCAGCAGGAGGGCGCGAGCGAGCGTCGGCGGTGTGCGGGCGAAGGCGGGCATCCTGGGGCAGCGTGGTCACGAATCCCACGGCGGTCACCCCATGCCGGAAGGGAGTGCCCACGCCCGGACGGACGGGGGGCCGGAATTCCGCTCCGGGTGTTTCCCAGGCCGGTTTTCCGGGCCCCGCACGCGAGCGTCCTGCTTCTTTCCCACAGCCCCGTCACTGGACTGGCGAGCAGGGGTTGCGGGCTCTAGTGTTCAGGCGCCTCTTTCTTCACCGGGAGCCGGAACGCCCATGTCCTTTACCCACCTTCACCTCCACACCCTCTATTCGCTGCTGGATGGGGCCATCCGGATGAAGGACCTCATCAAGACGGTGAAGGAGAAGGGCATGTCGAGCGTGGCCGTGACGGACCACGGCAACATGTTCGGCACCATCGACTTCTACAAGAAGGCGAAGGACGCCGGCATCAAGCCCATCCTCGGCCTGGAGGCCTACGTCGCGGGCCCCAAGGGGCGCGAGGACCGCTCCGAGAAGGTGGCCCACCACCTCATCCTCCTGGCCAAGAACGCGGAGGGCTACGCGAACCTGCGCTACCTGTCCTCCACCGCGTACATGAACGGGTTCTACTACCACCCGCGCATCGACAAGCAGGTGCTCGCGGAGCACAGCAAGGGCCTCGTCGGCCTCACCGCGTGCCTGGGCGGTGAAGTCACCAGCGCCTGCTTCCGCGGCGACATGGACCACGCCCGCCGCGTGGCCGCCGAATACAAGGGCATCTTCGAGCCCGACAGCTTCTACCTGGAGGTCCAGTCCAACGGCATGGCCGAGCAGGACAAGGCCAACGAGAACCTGAAGCAGCTGTCGCGCGACCTGGACATCCCGCTCGTCGCCACCGCGGACGCGCACTACATCAAGCGCGAGGACGCCAAGGCGCACGAGCTGCTCATGTGCATCGCCAGCGGCAAGACGCTGGCGGACAACAAGCGCCTGCGCCACTCCACGGACAAGCTCTACGTCACGAGCCCGGAGGAGATGCTGGGCTTCTTCGCCGACTCGCCGGAGGCCGTGCACAACTCCATGCGCATCGCGGAGATGTGCAACGTGGAGCTGAAGCTGGGCAAGCCCATGCTCCCCACGTTCAAGGTGCCGGACGGCCACACGCCGGACACCTTCATGTCGGAGCTGGCCTACGAGGGACTGCGCCAGCGCTTCAAGGAGCTGGAGGGCCAGTACCCCATCGACCGCGAGCAGTACCAGGCGCGCCTCACGCTGGAGCTGGGCGTCATCCAGCGCATGGGCTTCTCCGGCTACTTCCTTATCGTCCAGGACTTCATCAACTGGGCCAAGGACCACAACATCCCGGTGGGCCCGGGCCGCGGCTCCGGCGCGGGTTCGCTGGTCGCCTACGCGCTGCGCATCACCGACCTGGACCCCATCCCGTACAACCTCCTCTTCGAGCGCTTCCTCAACCCGGAGCGCGTGTCGATGCCGGACTTCGATATCGACTTCTGCCAGGACCGGCGCGACGAGGTCATCAAGTACGTGGGCCGCAAGTACGGCGAGATGAACGTGGGGCAGATCATCACGTTCGGCTCGCTCAAGGCCAAGAGCGTGCTGCGCGACGTGTGCCGCGTCTTCGGCCTGCCCTTCAGCGAAGGCGACCGCATCGCCAAGCTGGTGCCGGAGGTCCTCAACATCACCTTGAAGGAGGCCATCGAGATGGAGCCTCGCCTCAAGGAGATGATCGAAAAACCCCAGAACATCGGCGAGGTGGAGGGCAACCCCGTCACCACCAAGGACGTGCTGGAGATTGCGCTCGCGCTGGAGGGCCTGCACCGCCAGCCCGGCATGCACGCCGCGGGCGTGGTCATCGCGGACAAGCCGCTCTGGGAGTTCGTGCCCGTCTACCAGCCGCCGGGTGAGAAGATCCTCATCACCCAGTTCGCCAAGGACGAGGTGGAGGCCGCGGGCCTGGTGAAGTTCGACTTCCTGGGCCTGAAGACGCTCACCGTCATCCAGCACGCGCTGGACCTGGTGAACCGCAACCACGGCAAGGACATCAAGCGGCACGAAATCCCGCTGCACGACGAGAAGATGTGGCAGCTGATGGCGGAGGGCGACACCGCCGGCGTCTTCCAGATGGAGTCCAGCGGCTTCACCGAAATGGTGATGAAGCTCAAGCCCACGTGCTTCGAAGACGTCATCGCCGCGGGCGCGCTCTACCGCCCGGGTCCGCTGGACTCCGGCATGGTGGACGTCTTCATCAACCGCAAGCACGGCCGGGAGAAGGTGGCCTACCCGCACCCGAAGCTGGAGCCGGTGCTCAAGGACACCTACGGCGTCATCGTCTACCAGGAACAGGTGATGCAGATCTCCCAGGTGCTGGGAGGCTACACCCTGGGCCGCGCCGACCTTCTTCGCCGCGCCATGGGCAAGAAGAAGGCGGAGGTCATGCAGGCCGAGCGCGCCGGCTTCCTGGAGGGCTGCAAGGCCAACAACGTGGACCTGAAGGTCGCGGGCGAAATCTTCGACCTGATGGAGAAGTTCGCCGAGTACGGCTTCAACAAGAGCCACTCCGCGGCGTACGGCCTGGTCACCATCCACACGGCGTGGCTCAAGGCCCACTACCCGTGCGAATTCATGGCCGCCCTTCTCACCAGCGAGAAGGACAACACCGACAAGGTGGTGAAGCACATTGGCGAGGCCCGCGAGTCGGGCACGCAGGTGCTGCCCCCGGACGTGAACCAGTCCGACATGGCCTTCGGCGCGGTGGACGGGAAGATCCGCTTCGGCCTGGGCGCCATCAAGGGCGTGGGCGAGGGCGCCATCGAGTCCATCCTGGAGGCGCGCAAGGACGGCCCCTTCAAGAGCCTCTTCGACTTCTGCGAGCGCGTGGACGGCCGCCGCGTCAACCGCAAGGTGATGGAAGCGCTGGTGAAGGCCGGCGCCTTCGACTTCGAGAAGCGCCCCCGCGCGCAGCTCTTTGAAACCATCGAGCGCGCGATGAACCGCGGCTCCTCCAGCCAGAAGGACCGCGCGGCGGGCCAGAGCTCGCTGTTCGGCATGCTCGCGGGCCCGGAGTCCTCCGGCGCGGGCCTCAAGGACGACTACGCCCAGGTGGAGGAGTGGCCGGAGAAGGAGCGCCTGGCCTTCGAGAAGGAGTCCATCGGCTTCTACGTGTCCGGCCACCCGCTGTACCAGTACGAGAAGGAGCTCAAGCGCTACGCGCGCCCCATCACCGCCGTGCAGCGCGCGCGCCGCGACGAGAAGCTCACCGTGGCGGGCATCATCACCGTGCTGCGCGAGCGCCCCACCAAGACGGGCAAGCGCATGGCGTGGGTCACCATCGAGGATTTGTCCGGCTCCACGGAGCTGGTGTGCTTCCCGGGCAAGGACGGCACGCGCAACGTGATGGGCAAGGACGGCAAGTGGTCCAAGCAGGGCCCCAAGCCGGGCTACGAGCACTGGGAGCACCTGCTCAAGTCGGATGACCCCATCCTCGTCACCGGCACCGTGCAGATTTCCCAGCGCGACGAGAACACGCCCACCGCGGAGCTCATCGTCGAGGACATCCAGAGCCTCAAGGCCGTGCGTGAGAAGCGCACCAAGCGCCTGGAGCTGCGGCTGCCCGCGGAGATCGTCACCGAGGAGCGGCTGGCGAAGCTCAACGAGCTGGCGAAGAAGTACGCGGGCGCGACGCCGGTGGCGGTGAGCGTGCTGTTCCCCGGGGAAGCGGAGGCGCACATCTCCGGCACCACCCTCAAGGTGCAGGTGAACGACGATTTGCTCCTCGCCGTGGACCGCCTCTTCGGGCAGAAGGTCGTGGAGTTCGGCTGATTTCGAAAGGAAGCGACTCCATGGCGGACAGCGTGTTCAAGGACGGGCTGCTCAAGGGCAAGACGGCGTTCGTCTCCGGCGGCAGCAGCGGCATCAACCTCGGGATCGCCACCGCGTTCGTGAAGGCGGGCGCGAAGGTGGCCATCAACGGCCGCAACGTGGAGAAGCTGGAGGGCGCGGTGAAGGGCCTTACGGCCCACGGCACCGCCATGGGCGTGGCCGCCGACGTGCGCGACTACGCGTCCGTAGAGAAGGCCCTCCTGCAGGTGAAGGACGCGTACGGCGAAATCGACATCCTGGTGTGCGGCGCCGCCGGCAACTTCCCCGCGCCCGTGCTGGGCATGTCCTCCAACGGCTTCAAGGCGGTGATGGACATCGACGTGCTGGGCACCTTCAACGTGTCCCGCGCCGCCTTCGAGCTGCTGCGCAAGCCGGGCGCCGCCGTCATCAACATCTCCGCGCCCCAGGCCTACCTGCCCATGGCCATGCAGGCCCACGTGTGCGCCGCCAAGGCCGGCGTGGACATGCTCACCCGCGTGCTTGCCATTGAGTGGGGCGCCGCGGGCGTGCGCGTCAACGCCATCACCCCGGGCCCCATCGCGGGCACGGAGGGCATGAGCCGCCTGGCCCCGTCGGAAGAGGCCCGCACGAAACTCGCGGAAGCCCTGCCACTCCAGCGATTCGGAACCCCGGACGACATCGCCCGGCTGGCCCTGTTCCTGGCCTCGGACGCCGCGTCGTACATCACCGGCTCCATCATGGTCTGCGACGGGGGGCAGTCCCTCCTGGGCGGTGCCGCGGTGCTTCAAGCCATCAACGGCTGATCCAGTTGACGTGCAAAGTTCCGGTGCCACTTCGCGGGCACCGGGGGATGTCTGCTAGAAAGCACTGCAACCCCGCGTGAAGCGCTTGTCGCCGCGCGGGGTCTGCTCGCTGGACGGAGACATTCATGTCCCCACGGATCGCTGTGCTCGCCCGCTGTCTGGGGTTGGGCGTGCTGTGCCTAGGGCTGTCACTCGGCTGCAAGGATTCAGGAACCCCGCCGCAACCTCCGCCGGAGGTGGAGAGCGTGGTGGACGCCGCGGCCTCCACGGTGGCGGTGGACCGGCCCACGGGCGTGGTGGCGAACGGCGTCGACACGGCGGTCGTCACGGTGACGGCGCTGCGCAAGGGCGACAACTCGCGGCTGTCCGGGCGCGCCGTGTCCGTGACGGTGGAGGGCGCCTCCGTCCAGGAGAGCGCGCTCGTCACCGACATCAACGGTGAGGCGCGTGCCCACGTGCTGGCCACGGAGCCGGGCGTGAGGACGGTGAAGGCGTCCGTGAAGGACGACACCGGCAAGATGGTGGCGCTCAGCCAGACGGCCACCGTGGAGTTCGTGAACGTCAGCACCGTGAAGACGCTGGCGTTCCGCTCCGCGCTGCCGGACGCCGTGGCGGGCGAGCCGCTCAAGCTCCTGGTGGTGGAGGTGCGTGACGGCGCCGGGGCGGTGGTGACGGACAGCACGGCGGAGGTCACGCTGTCGCTGGGCTCCGGCGGCATCGTGTTCCCGGAAGGCCTGCTGACGGTGACGGCGGTGAACGGCGTCGCGACCTTCCCGGACGTGGTGCTGAACAAGGCGGGCGGGGGCTACCACTTCATCGCGAACGCGCCGGGCTTCGAGCCCGTGGCCAGCACCTTCTTCAAGGTGGTGCCGGGCCCGGTGAAGGGCCTGGGGTACGACCGCTTCCTGGATACGGTCACGGTGGGGGTGGCGGAGTCCCTGGAGGTCACGCTCGAGGACGCGCACTCCAACACGGTGACGGACTACACGGGCACGGTGACGCTGACGTCCACGGACGCGGCCGCGACGCTGCCCTCGCACACGTTCACCGCCGCGGACGCGGGCAGGTTCAAGTTCCAGGGCATCACCTTCCGCACGCCCGGCGAGCAGTTCCTGACCATCGCGGACAGCGCGGGGGCCTTCTCCTTTGAAATGCGGGTGATGGTGTCCGCCGCGGCGACCGCGTCGCTGGCGTTCACGCCGCAGCCGTCCAACGGCAACGCGGACTCGGCGCTTCCGGACGTGAAGGTGTCGCTGCTGGACGCGCGCGGCGACGTGGTCTCCACGGCCACGTCGGTGGTGACGCTGACCCTGACCGGCCAGCCGGACTTCACGGCGGTCCCGGTGGCGGCGGTGAATGGCGTGGCCACCTTCTCCGGCCTGCGTGTCACGACGGCCGGGACGTTCACGTTCACAGCCACGGTGGGGGCCCTGACGCGGGAGAGCCAGCCCTTCACGGTGGGCGCCGGCGCCGCGGCGAAGCTCGTGCTGGCGGCCTTCACGGATCCGGTCGACGCGGGCGACGAGAATGACGTGACGGTGACGGTGACGGATGCCTTTGGCAACCGCCGCCAGGACTACGCGGGCACGGTGCACTTCACGTCCTCGGACGCGCAGGCGGTGTTGCCGGCGGACGCGACCTTCGTCCCGGCGGACGCGGGCCAGAAGACCGTCTCCGGCCTCGTGTTCAAGACGGCGGGCGCGCGGACGCTCACCGCCACGGACGCAGCGACCCCGGCGCTCACGGCGACGGTGGACGTGGAGGTGCGCGCCAGCGCGGCCGCGTCCTTCGAGGTCATCGCGAGCACGAGCCCCGTCGCCGCGGGTCAGTCGCTGGGCTACGAGCTGGTGGCGCGTGACGCCTGGGGCAACGTGGCGAAGGATTACGCGTCCACGGTGACGTTCACCTCCACGGACACGCAGGCGGTGTTGCCCGGCGCGTACACGTTCACCCTGGTGGACGAGGGCCGGCACACCTTCAGCGTGACGCTGCGCACCGCCGGGGCGCAGGGGGTCACCGCGGAGGACGTGGCGGACCCCGCGCTCACGGCCACGCACACCTTCACTGTTGGCGCGGCGGCCGCGAACCACCTGGCCTTCGTCTCCGCGCCCACCACGGGCCCGGTGCGGCAGGACCTGGCGGACATCGAGGTCGCGGTGCAGGACGCCTTTGGCAACACCGTCACCGGCGCCTCGGTGGACGTGCAGCTGGCGCTGGCGGGCGGCTCCTTCGCGCAGGGCATCCCCACGCGCTCCACGGTGGACGGCGTGGCCACCTTCAGCGGCCTCAGCGTGAATGATGAAGGCACGTACCAGCTCCAGGCGAGCGCGGACGGCTTCCAGGCAGTCACGTCCGGGGACCTCGCCATCTCCGACACGCAGGCGCCGGCCGCCGCGGCGGGCTTCAGCGCGACGGCGGTGGACGGTGCCAGCATCCGGCTGGACTGGCAGGCGCCGGGCGATGATGGCGCCCTGGGCACGGCCGCGCAGTACGAGCTGCGCTACGCCACGTCCGCCCTCGACGACGCCACCTTCGGCTCGGCCACGCTCGTGACGGGCGTGGGCGCGCCCCAGACGGCGGGCACGGCGGAGTCCTTCACCGTCAGCGGCCTGACGGCGGGCACGACGTACTTCTTCGCGCTGAAGACGTTCGACGCGGCGGGCAACGCCAGCGTGCTGGCCACCGCGAGCGCCGCGACCACCGACCCCTGCAGCGGCTACGTGTGCACGCCGCCCGCGCCCCAGTGCGCGGAGGACGGCTACTCGCGCGAGGTCTACGCGTCGGTGTGCGTGGTGCGGAACGGCGCGCCGGCCTGCGTGGACGGCGACACGACGCTGGAGACCTGCACCGGCGCGGACGCGGTCTGCTACGCGGGCGCGTGCACCACCGCGCCGCACCCGGGCGCGGGCGAGCTGGTCATCTCGGAGGTGATGCACTCGCCCTCCGCGGGCACCACCGAGTACCTGGAGCTGACCAACACCACGTCGCACCTGCTGGACGCGCAGGGCCTGTCGGTGACCCTGGTGAACAGCGTGGGGACGGAGACGACCTTCACGGTGAACCACAACCCCACGCTGCTGGTGCCCCCTGGCGGCCGGACGGTGCTGGCGCAGGACGCGAACTTCACGCGCAACGGTGGCGTGGCGGCGAACACCGACTACGGCATCGACAAGTTCATGGACAGCACCGGCTCCATCACGCTCAAGCAGGGCACGGTGACGGTGGACAGCCTCACGTACACCAATGCGTTCCCGCAGGGGACGGGCCGGGCCATGAGCCTCGCGTCCAGCATCATCGGGACGAAGGGCAGCAGCCATGCCTGGTACTGGTGTGAGTCCTCCGGCAGCCTGGGAGGTGAGAACCCGGACCATGGCACGCCGGGGCAGCTCAACGACGACTGCGGCCTGAACGTGGAGAAGCCGATCAACTGGTGCGCCATCCAGTATCCGAAGACGTTCCCGTCCCCGGACAACACCTACCCGGCGATCATCAACACCGGCGCCAGCTACGACATCTACAGCCAGTTCTACAGCCGCGACGTCACGCAGCGGAACACGACGGGCAACGACTTCTACCCGCTCATCGAGGCGCAGCTGGGCTACGGCACGGACGCCACCAACCCGGCGGGCTGGACGTGGACGGCGGCGGACTTCAACCCGGGCTACACCACGCCGGGCTCGAACAACGACGAGATGAAGGCGGTCCTCCAGATCCCCACGGCCGGCACGTACAGCTACGGCTTCCGCTACCGGTTCAAGGGCGAGGAGTGGGTGTACTGCGACCAGTCCGGCAAGGTGCAGCCGCCCGCGGGCACCTACGGTTCCGTGACGGTGGTGAAGCCGCCGCTGACGAACCACGTGGTCATCAGTGAGTTCGCCTCGAAGGGCCCCGGCAGCAACCCGACCAACCCCAATCACAGCGACGAATTCATCGAGCTCTACAACCCGACGAACGCGCCGGTGACGCTGACGGGCTGGAAAATCCAATACAAGTCCGATACGGGCAATGCCTATTCGACCCTTGTCACGTTGGGCACGGTGAGCATCGCGGCCCATGGCTACTACCTCATCGCCAATACCGGCTATGTAGGCACGGTCGCCCCGAATGCGACCTATACGAGTGCGACCGCGCATACTGCGGGCCACATCCGGATCGGGCCCGGCGCGCTGACGACGGCTGTGAACGACACGGCCACCGTGGACAAGCTCGCCTGGGGAACCACCGCAACTTCACCAGAGGGCACCGCCCCCGCAGCCTTTGTCGCTGACGCTGCGGGCAGCCTGGAGCGCAAGGCTGTATCCACCTCCACCCCTGCATCCATGGATGCTGCCGATGCGCTGCGGGGCAACGGTCTGGACACGGACCAGAATGGGTCTGACTTCGTGATTCGCACGACGCGCAACCCGCAGAACGCGAGCAGTCCGCTCGAGTTCTACTGACGCCTCCGGCTCTTGATCGGTCCCAGGAAGGCCGCCTCCGGCATGCACGCCGGGGCGGCCTTCCGCCATTTCTAGCGCATCCCGGCTCGTGACAGACTCCGCCCGCCGCACACCCACTTCGGGCGCGGGCCGTCCGGGAAGGAATGCTCATGTCTTCGCGTCGCGTGCTGCTGGCTCGGTGCCTGGTGGTGGGGCTGCTGGCCCTGGGCGTCCCGGTGGGGTGCGGAGAGGACCCGAAGGTCCCTTCCCCCCTGGTGGCCCCGGAGAAATGCTCGGTGGAGTTCTCCCCCAGTTCGGATCCGTTGCTGGCGAACGGTCAGGACACCATGGTCGTCATGGTCACGCTGCGCAACGCGGACGCCATGCCGCTGTCCGGACGCGTCGTGAACATGCAAGCGGGGACCGGCGACGGCTTCACCCTCTTGCAGGAGAAGGGCCTCACGGATGGCCAGGGGCAGAACCGCGTGGAGGTGCGCGCCACCACCCCGGGCACCAAGACGGTGTACGTGTCGGCGAACGAGCTGGATGGCGTGAGGGTCATCCTCGGCGAGGTGGCGATCGAGTTCCGGTAGCCCCGTCCCCATATCCATGGGGGGCGACTGGCTGAAGCCCGCCCGTCCGCCGCCCGACGGACGGGGCAGGGAAGGGCGTCCACTGCACGGCACCCGCTCGCGACGCCTCACACGGATGCTGCCAGGGCCCCCGGAGCGCATTAGCCTTGGGCACCACACCCACGGCTTGAGAGGAGCCCATCCCGTGTCCGAGCCCCTGGTCCCAGACGCCGCCCGCCATGTCACCTGCCCGCCGGAGGAGTTCCGCCGCGCGAGCGAAGAGGCCCTGGCCAAGGCCCGCGACGGCATCGCGCGTCTGAAGACGCTGCCTGCCTCCACGCCCTCCCAGGACGTCCTGGAGCTGTTCGACGAGTCCTCCGCCGCCCTGGACGACGCCGCCTCGCGCGCCAGCGTCGTGCGCCACACGCACCCGGAGGCCACCCTGCGCGAGGCCGCCGAGCAGTCCGAGCAGGCCATCGAGAACCTGGCCAACGACATCCGCATGGACCGGGGCGTCTACGACGTCCTGGCGCGCGTGGACCTGTCCGGGGCGGACGCCGCCACGCGCAAGTGGATGGAGAAGGTGCTGCGCGACTTCCGCCGCGCCGGCGTGGACCGCGACGACGCCACCCGCGCCAGGGTGAAGGCGCTCCAGGAGGAGCTGGTCCGCATTGGCCAGGAGTTCAGCCGCAACATCAGCCAGGACACCCGCAAGGTGTCGCTGCCCCCGTCCGCGCTGGACGGCCTGCCGGAGGACTACGTGCGCGCGCACGCCCCCGGCGAGGACGGCCAGGTGCGCATCTCCACGGACTACCCGGACCTGGTGCCCTTCCTCACCTACGCGCGCGACGGCAAGGCCCGCGAGGAGCTGTGGCGCGCCAACCGCCAGCGCGGCTACCCCGCCAACGTGGACGTGCTCCAGAAGCTGGTCCAGAAGCGCCACGAGCTGGCCACGCTCCTGGGCTACCCGCACTGGGCCGCCTACGCCACCGAGGACAAGATGGTGCGCACCGCGGACGCCGCGGGCACCTTCATCCGGAAGATCGCCGACGCGTCCGAAGAGCGCATGAAGCGCGACTACGCGGTGCTCCTGGAGCGCAAGCGCAAGGACGACCCGAAGGCCGACAAGGTGAACCCGTGGGACTCCGGCTACCTGGATGACCGCGTGAAGGCGGAGCAGTACGCCTTCGACTCGCAGACGGTGCGCCCGTACTTCGAATACACGCGCGTGAAGCAGGGCGTGCTGGACCTCACCGCGCGAATCTTCGGCGTCACCTACCGCCCGGTGAAGGACGTGCCCGTGTGGCACCCGGACGTGGAGGTCTACGACGTCTACGAGGGCCCCGCGCTCAAGGGCCGCTTCTTCCTGGACATGCACCCGCGCGCGGACAAGTACAAGCACGCGGCCCAGTTCACGTTGACCAGCGGCAAGTCCGGCCGCCGGCTGCCGGAAGGCGCGCTCATCTGCAACTTCCCCAAGCCCGGCACGGAGCCCGCGCTGATGCAGCACGGCGACGTGGAGACGTTCTTCCACGAGTTCGGCCACCTCCTGCACCACATCTTCGGCGGCCACACGAAGTGGGCGGGCCTGTCCGGCGTGCGCACGGAGTGGGACTTCGTGGAGGCGCCGTCGCAGATGCTGGAGGAGTGGGCGCGCGACGTGACGTGCCTGCAGACCTTCGCGAAGCACTACCAGACGGGAGAGGCGCTGCCCGCGGAGCTGGTGGAGCGCATGCTCGCCGCGGACGAGTTCGGCAAGGGGCTCTTCGTGCGCCAGCAGATGTTCTACGCGGCGCTCAGCCTGGAGCTGTACCGGCGCGACCCGAAGAACCTGGACGCCACCGCGCTCGTGCGTGAGCTGCAGGGCCAGTACATCCCCTTCCCGTACCTGGAGGGGACGTACTTCCACCTCACCTTCGGGCACCTGGATGGGTACTCGTCCAACTACTACACGTACATGTGGTCGTTGGTCATCGCGAAGGACCTCTTCACGGTGTTCCAGACGAAGGGGCTGCTCAACCCGGAGCCCGCGCAGGCCTACCGCCGCGCGGTGCTGGAGCCGGGCGGCTCGGACGACGCCGCGCGCCTCGTGCACCAGTTCCTCGGCCGCGACTACGACTTCCGCGCGTACGAGGCCTGGCTCAACAAGGCCGCCTGAGTGACGGCGAGGGGCCCCGGCTTGAAACGCCGGGGCCGCCCCGTGGCCTCACGTCATTCCACGTCGGTCTTCTGCACCCGCCAGATCTCCTCCGCGTACTGCTTGATGGTGCGGTCGGAGGAGAAGATGCCCGCGCGGGCGACGTTGATGATGCACTTCTTCGTCCAGGACTCCTGGTCCTTGTAGGCGCGCGCCACGTCCTCCTGCTTCGCCGCGTAGGCCGCGAAGTCCGCCAGCACGAGGTAGCGGTCCTCGTTGAGCAGGCTGTCCACCAGCGGCTGGAAGAGGTTGCGGTCCTCCGGAGAGAAGAAGCCGGAGCGGATGAGGTCCAACGCCTCGCGCAGCTCCGTGTTGGACTCGTACACCTCACGCGGCCGGTAGCCGGCCTTCTTGCGCGCGATGACCTCGTCCGCCGTGAGCCCGAAGAGGAAGAAGTTCTCGTCGCCCACCGCGTCGCGGATTTCAACGTTGGCGCCGTCCAGCGTGCCCAGCGTCAGCGCGCCGTTGAGCATCAGCTTCATGTTGCCCGTGCCGGAGGCCTCCCAGCCCGCCGTGGAAATCTGCTCGGACACGTCCGCCGCGGGGATGATGCGCTCCGCCAGGCTCACGCGGTAGTTGGGCAGGAACATCACCTGCAGCCCCGTGGCGCCCGCGTCGCTGTTGACGACCTCCGCGATGCCGTTGATGAGCCGGATGGTCAGCTTGGCCAGGTGGTAGCCCGGGGCCGCCTTCGCGCCGAAGAGGAACGCGCGCGGCGTGATGACGCTCGCCGGGTCGCGCCGCGCCTTCATCCACAGCGCCACGATGTGGATGGCGTCCAGCAGCTGCCGCTTGTACTCGTGCAGGCGCTTGATCTGCACGTCGAAGATGGCGTCCGGATTGAGCTGCACCCAGCGCAAATCCCTCACGTGCTGGGCCAGGTCCTCCTTGTTGGCGCGCTTCACCTCACGGAAGGCCTTGCGGAACTCCGCGTCCTCCGCGAGCGGCTCCAGCTTCCGCAACTGATCCAGGTCCGTGACCCAGCCCTCGCCGATGCGGCTGGTGATCAGCTTGGACAGACGCGGGTTGCACCACGCCAGCCAGCGGCGCGGCGTCACGCCGTTGGTCTTGTTGTTGAAGCGCTCCGGGTACATCTGCGCGAAGTCCGGGAGCACGTCGCGGCGCAGCAGGTCCGTGTGCAGCGCGGCCACGCCGTTGATGCTGTGGCTGCCCACGACGGCCAGGTGGGCCATGCGGATCTTCTTCTCCGGGCCCTCCTCCACCAGGCTCATCCGCTGCTGCTTCTCCACGTCGAACGGGTAGCGGATCTGCACCTGGCGCATGAAGCGCTGGTTGATCTCGAAGATGATCTCCAGGTGGCGCGGCAGCAGGCGCTCGAACAGCGACACCGGCCAGCGCTCCATGGCCTCCGCCAGCAGCGTGTGGTTGGTGTAGCCGAACGTCTCCTGGGTGATGGACCACGCCTCGTCCCAGAGCAGGCGCTTCTCGTCCACCAGCACGCGCATCAGCTCCGCCACGCCAATGGCCGGGTGCGTGTCATTGAGCTGGATGGCGCACTTGCGGCTGAAGTCCCGGAAGTCGTCGTGGTTCTTCAGGTAGCGCCGGACGATGTCCGCGATGGAGCACGCCACGAAGAAGTACTGCTGCTTGAGGCGCAGCTCCTTGCCCGCCTGGAACGCGTCGTTGGGGTAGAGGACCTTGGAGATGACCTCCGAGTCGTTCTTCTCCACCACCGACCGCTCGTAGTCACCGGCGTTGAACAGCAGCAGGTCGAACTCCGCGCTCGCGCGCGCCTGCCACAGCCGCAGCGTGTTGACCGTGTTGTTGCCGTAGCCCGCGATGGGCGTGTCGTACGGCACGCCAATCACAGTCTTGCCGCCCACCCAGCGCGCCACCGGCCGGCCATCCGGGCCCTGGTGGTGCTCCACGCGGCCGAAGAAGCGCACCGGCACGGCCTTCTCCGGCCGGACGATCTCCCACGGGTTGCCGAACTTCAGCCACTCGTCCGCGCGCTCCACCTGATGTCCCTCCACCAGGTCCTGGGAGAAGATGCCGAACTCGTAGCGGATGCCGTAGCCCATGCCCGGGTAGCCCAGGGTGGCCAGCGAGTCCAGGAAGCACGCCGCCAGCCGGCCCAGGCCGCCGTTGCCCAGGCCCGCGTCCGGCTCCATCTCCAGCAGCTGCGTCAGGTCCACGCCGACTTCCTGCATGGCGGCGGCGGCGGCCTCGTACATGTTGAGGTTGAGCAGGTTGTTGCCCAGCGCGCGACCCAGCAGGTACTCCGCGGACAGGTAGTAGGCGCGCTTGACGTCCTGCTCGTAGTAGGTGCGCGCCGTCTTCACCCAGCGGTCCGTGAGGCGGTCGCGCACGGCCAGGGACAGCGCCATGAAGCGGTCGTGCGGCGTGGCCGTCTCCGGGTTCTTGCCGCGCGAATAGCGCACGTGTTCGAAGAAGCCGCGACGGACGCTGGCCGCGTCGAGCCCGGTGCGGCCGCTGTCTTCGGGAGTTCCCGAGGCGGAGGGCGGGGGCGCTGCGGGGCGCGCGGAGGCGGGAGGAGCCATAAGTCGGTCGTCTCGAGGGTCGCGAAGAGGTTGAAGGACTGCGGGGCGCACCCGTGCTTTTGACGCGGGCCGCCCATGACGGAAGGCTACCGTGTCACGCCAGCCCAGGGCAGCGGAAACCCACGGCTTCCATGGGGGGTCGGCCGCTTCCTCCGTCAGGGAGGGAAGGTGCTGGGGGACCCGCCGTGACGCGGCGCGGCCACAGGGAATGACAGACATCCACACCGCCTTCGTGAGAGGGACCGAAAACGCGCAAAACTGGAGTACAACGCTTCCGAATGTCCCTCCCCCTGGATGACCTGGAAGAGCGCATCGCCCTCACCCGGCCCGGGGACACCGTGCGAGGGCTGAGCTTCGCGGCGGTGCTGCGGCTCGTGCACCAGCGGCTGGGGCGTGACGCCTCGGAGCGCCTGCGCGCGCCGCTCATGCAGCGCAGCCCGGTGGACTTCTTCTCCTACCCGGCGGTGGACTTCCTGCGCCTGCTCGCCTTCGCGTCCGAGGCGCTGGAGCCCCAATACGGCACGCGCGACGTGGCCCTGCGGGCGTGCGGAGAGGCCATCGTGGGGACGTTCCTGGAGTCCACGGTGGGGCAGACGCTCCTGCGCCTCACGTCCGGTGGCGGAGACCCCAAGCGGCTCTACAGCAACGCGCCCACGTCGTACTCCACCGCGGTCAGCTACGGACAGCGCGAGTACCAGGCCCTGGGCGACAAGCGGGTGCGGCTCTGCTTCAAGGGCGACCTGCTGCCCGTGCAGGTCCACGAGGGCATCCTCGGCGGCGCCCTCACCGCGCTCCACCGCGAGGGCAGCGTGCAGGGCACCGAGCGCGGCCTGGGCGACTCCGAATTCCTCATCGAGTGGACCTGAAAAAGCGACGGGCCCCGCTCCACCGTGAAGGGGAGGAGGCCCGTGGGCTTGAAGCGCGGGAGGGCGCTACTTCGTGGCGGTGGGCGGCGGGCCCGCCTTGCCGGCGACGGCGGCCACGGACACGGCGTCCAGTTGCTGGGCCATGTCCTGCGCCTTGGCGAGGAAGTCCGACGTCAGCTCCTTGGGCAGCGGATCCGCGCGGGGGAACTTCTGGGTGAGCGGGTTGGCGTAGGCGCCGTTGCGCTTCAGGCCGAAGTGCAGGTGCGGGCCGGTGGAGCGGCCGGTGTTGCCGGAGTAGGCAATCACCTGCTTCTGCCGCACGCGCTGGCCGGTGCGCACGCCGTCGCCAAAGCGCGACAGGTGCATGTACTGCGTCTCCATGCCGTTCGCGTGGCGCAGGACCACCATGTTGCCCGCGGCGCCCGCGTTGCCCGCGGACACGACGGTGCCGTCCGCCACGGCCCACACCGGGGTGCCAATGGGCGTGCCGTAGTCCACGCCGTTGTGGTTCTTCACGTACTGGAGCACCGGGTGGAAGCGCGACCCGAAGCTGCTGGTGACGTGCGCGTACTTCAGCGGGCTCTTGAGGAAGGTCTTCTTCGCGCTGGCGCCGTCCTCCTGGAAGAAGTTGGCCTCGCCGTTGGGCAGCACGTAGCGGAACACGCGCTTGTTGCCCACCAGGCCGCCTTCATACGTGGCCGCCAGCACCTCGCCGTAGCGCAGCACGCGGCCCTTGGAGACGAACTTCTCCACCAGGGCCTTGGCCCGGTCGCCCTTGCGCACGTCCCGGTAGAAGTCGATGTCCCACGCGAACACGTCCGACAGCACCAGGCCGATGGACGGGTCCTCACCGGCCGCCAGCGTCGCCTCGTACAGGGACGAGTTGATCTCCAGCGAGACCACCGACACCTGCTTCTCCACCTCGATGGAGCGCTTGCTGCCGACGTACTTCTCCCCGTCGCGGCGCACCTGCCACTCGTCCACGGTGCTCTGGCGGTAGTCGAAGAAGTCCAGCTCGCCGTTCTTCATCACCAGCCGGAACTGGTCACCCACGCGCGACTTGCGGAAGTCGAACACGCCCTCCAGCGCGGAGATGACCGCCGTCACCTGCTCGTCGGGCAGGGCCGCGTCGTGCAGCGCACCCGCCAGCGTCTGGCGCGGCTCGATGCGGCGGTTCTTGATTTCGAACTGGGTGGCGGCTTCGGACGTCGAAGCCACCCCGAGGGCGGCAAGGCACAGGA
Organism: Corallococcus sp. AB049A; assembly: GCF_003668885.1. NCBI lineage: Bacteria > Pseudomonadati > Myxococcota > Myxococcia > Myxococcales > Myxococcaceae > Corallococcus > Corallococcus sp. AB049A. The sequence continues at coordinate 28,110 of NZ_RAWL01000040.1, forward strand.
GGGAAGCGGTCTTCATGGGGGGCGATACAGGATTGTAGAGGACTGTTGGTCCTCCGCCCAAATCCTGACCGCACTTCGCCGCCCGCCTGCCTGCTTGCTGGTTACAGCTCCACTTTCTTTTCCGAGTGGTGCTGCCCGTCGTAGCGCAGGAGGGTCCCCTTGCCGTCGTAGCGGGTGATGATGTTCACCGGCCGGCGCCACAGGGACTGGAGGTTGCGCAGCGTCTCCCGCGCGTAGTCGCCCTTCAAATCCTGCCCGTCGTGCTTGTGCGCGAGCAGCAGCTCCGAGCGGTTCTCGTAGTTGCCGTCCACCACTTCGATGATGGGCTGGCCGAAGTTGGTGAGGGACGTGAGCAGCTTGTTCTTCACCTTGCGGAACTCGCGGTCGAGGATTTCCCACGAGTTGCGCTTGTCGTTGAAGCCGTAGACGAAGAGCTTCTGCTGCTGGGCGAACTCGGCGGTGAGGAACGTGTCGATGAAGGTGATGTCGTTGTAGTGCTTGCGCACCTCGAAAATCTTCTCCCGCCCCGCGCCCAGCTTCTTGTCCCAGGCCTGGCGCGCGCGAAGGTCATCGCACTCGTCCCACTCCTTGCCGAACTTGCCCTTGTTCCACCGGTCCTCGATGTCCCGCCACAGCTCGATGCCCAGCTTGTACGGGTTGATGGCGCCGGGGCGCACGCCCATGGTGCCGGAGTGGTGGTCCGCGTAGTCGATGATCTCGTCGTCGCGCAGCGCCCTGCGGGTCATGATGGTGGAGTGCCAGTAGCTGGCCCACCCCTCGTTCATGATCTTCGTCTGGCCCTGCGGCGCGAAGTAGTACGCCTCGTCGCGGAGGATGGAGAGGATGTCCACCTCCCACGGCTCCAGCGGCGCGTGCTCCAGCAGGAAGTAGAGCACGTCGCGCTGCGGGCGCTCCGGGAAGCGCTTGCGCTGCTGCTTCTCGTCCTCCGCGCGCTTGCGCTGGGAGTCCATGAACTCGGAGGGGTTGATGAAGCCGCGCATGTACTCGCGGTTCACCTTGAAGCCCTCCACGCGCTCGTTGGACTTCGCCTCTTCCTCCGCGCGCTGCGGGTCTGGATTGCGCCGGATGTGGGGCGCGTGCTGGTCGATGAGGTTCTCCAGCGACAGCGTCCGGTCGATGAAGTCCTCCACCTTCTCCACGCCAATCTTGTCCACCCAGCGCCGGACGCGGGTGGCGTGGTTGGCCATGTCGTCAATCATCCGGCGGTTGGTGTGCCGGAAGGAGAAGTTGTTCTTGAAGAAGTCGCAGTGACCGTAGACGTGGGCCATCACCAGCTTCTGGTCCACCTCCGGGTTGCTCTCCATCAAGTAGGCGTAGCAGGGGTCGTTGTTGATGACGAGCTCGTAGATCTTCGACAGCCCGTACTCGTACCCCTTCGCCAGCTGCTCGTACTCCATGCCCCAGCGCCAGTGGGGATAGCGGGTGGGGAAGCCGCCGTAGGCGGCCACCATGTTCATCTCGTCGTAGGACACCATCTCGAAGACGGTGTCGAAGAAATCCAGGCCGAACTCCTTGGCGTAGCCGTGGATTTCATCCCGAAGCGCGGCGAGTCGCGGCGTGAGGCTCTTGGGCATTGGGGCGGTGGCTCCGGTGGGGAATGAGACAGAAGCGCCTTTCAGCGCCCCTTGCCGAGGAAGTCCTTGATGGAGGCGTAGATGGCGTCCTTGTCCGCGATCTCGCTCAGCGCGACGTTGTTCGTGTCACCCACCGCCTCGCGCAGGTCCTTGATGAACTGCCCGCTGCCGTAGGGGGACTCCACCTGCCCGTAGGCGAACTGGTTCACCTGCGGGAGGATGTCGTTGCGGAGCATCTCAATGCACTGGCGCGTGTCATCCGCGCTCCAGTTGTCCCCGTCGCTGAAGTGGAACGGGTAGATGTTCCACGCGCTCTTCGGGTAGTCCGCCTGGATGATGTCCCGGCACAGCTTGTACGCGCTGGAGATCATCGTCCCGCCGGACTCGCGGGTGTGGAAGAACGTGTCGCGGTCCACTTCGCGCGCCACCGCGTCGTGGATGATGTAGCGCGACTCCAGGCCCTTGTACTGGTGCTTGAGCCACGTATCGAGCCAGAAGCTCTCGATGCGGACGATCTCCTTCTGCTCGTCTCCCATCGAGCCGGACACGTCCATCATGTAGATGATGACCGCGTTCGTCTCCGGCAGCTCCTGCAGCTTGTAGCTGCGGTAGCGCCGGTCCTCGCGCGTGGGGATGATGACCGGCATCTTCGGGTCGTAGGTGCCGGTGGCGATCTGCCGCTTCAGGGCCTGCTTGAAGGTGCGCTTGAAGTGGCGCAGGGACTCCGGGCCCGTGGTGTTCACGCCGGTGTACTTCACCTTCTGCGTGACGATGCGCTCGTTCTGCCGCCGCTCAATCCGCGGCAGCTGGAGTTCCTCGCCAAGAATCTGCGCCAGCTCCTCCAGCGTGACGTCCACCTCCAGGGCGTGATCGCCTTCGCCCTGGCCGGCCTGATGCCCGTCCCCGGGCTCCACCGCCCCGGGGCCGAGCTGCTGACCCACGTCACCGTCACCCTGTCCGACGCCGCCCTGCTCCTTGTGGCCGTACTTGAAGCGCGGGATGTCGATGAAGGGGATGGGGATGCTGATGGCATCCTTGCCCTTCTTGCCCAGCATCTCGCCCTTCTGCACGTACTTGCGCAGGTTGGCTTTGATCTTCCCGCGGACGATCTGTTTGAAGCGGGAGTGGTCCTGGTGGATCTTCAAGGTCACGGTGTCACGTCCCTCTTGGAGTCAATTCGCCAGGCGTTACTCCTTGGCGTCACCGCGGGCGAAGATGCTGGCCACGAAGTTCAGCACGTCCGTGGAGCAGATCTCGCAGTACCCGTAGTTCTTCATCATCCGGTCCTTCACCAGGTCGATCTTCTCCTGGGTCTCCTTGTCCACGACGGACGACACCAGGTTCTTGAGCTTGATGCTGTCCTTCTGGTCCTCGAACAGCTTCAGCTCCAGCGCCTTGTGCAGCCGCTCGTTGGTCCGGTAGTTGAAGGTCTTGCCCTCCACGGCGAGCGCGCCGATGTAGTTCATGATCTCGCCGCGGAAGTCGTCCTTGCGGCTCTCGGGGATGTCGATCTTCTCTTCAATCGACCGCATCAAGCGCTCATCCGGCACTTCATAAATACCGGTGTACTTGTTGCGGACCTTCTCCTTCTGGGTGAAGGCCTTGATGTTGTCGATGTAGTTGCCGCACAGCTTGCCGATGGCGTCCTCGTCGGCGCTGATGGCGCGCTGGACCTCGTTCTTGACGATGTCCTCGTACTCCTGCTTCACCGTGGTGAGCAGCTCCTTCATCCGCTTGCGCACGTCCTCGGTGTTGATGAGGGAGTGCGTCTTCAAGCCGGCTTCCAGCTCGTTGAGCACCATGAAGGGGTTGATGCAGCCCTCGCCCTTGTCGCTCACCAGGGCGTTGGAGATCTTGTCCTGGATGTAGCGGGCGCTGATGCCCTCCAGGCCCTCGCGCACGGACTCCTTGCGCAGCTCCTTGATGTTGTCCTCGGTGAAGTTGGGGAGCGTCTTGCCGTTGTAGAGCTTGAGCTTCTGCAGGAGCGACAGGTTGTGCTTCTTGGGCTCCTCCAGGCGCGTGAGGACGGCCCACATGGCGGCCATCTCCAGCGTGTGCGGGGCGATGTGCTTGCCCTTGATGGCGCGGGAGTTGAAGTCCTTCTCGTAGATCTTCACCTCCTCGGCCAGCTTGGTGATGTACGGGATGTCAATCTTCACCGTACGGTCGCGCAAGGCCTCCATGAACTCGTTGTTCTCGAGCTTCTTGTACTCGGGCTCGTTGGTGTGCCCGATGATGACCTCGTCGATGTCCGTCTGAGGGAACTTCTTCGGCTTGATCTTGTGCTCCTGCGACGCGCCGAGCAGGTCGTAGAGGAACGCGACGTCCAGCTTGAGCACTTCCACGAACTCGATGACGCCGCGGTTGGCGATGTTGAACTCGCCGTCGAAGTTGAAGGCGCGCGGGTCGGAGTCCGAGCCGTACTCGGCGATCTTCCGGTAGTTGATGTCGCCGGTGAGTTCGGTGGAGTCCTGGTTCTTTTCGTCCTTGGGCTGGAACGTGCCAATGCCCACGCGGTCCTTCTCACTGAAGATGAGCCGGTTGACGTGGACGTGGCCCATGACCTTGGCGAAGTCACCGCCGTACTGGGTCATCAGCTCCTTGAAGACGAAGCGGCAGGCGGGGCACAGCTCGCAGCCGTTGGGAATCGTGTAGCCGGACTCCGGCGGGGACAGCTCGGAGAAGACCTTGTCACGCCACTCGCGCGGGATGAGGTTGAGGGGCTCCTCGTTCATCGGGCACTTCATCTTCTCCTTGGTCACCGTGCCGTCCGGCTGCTTCTTGTCGGTGAGCCAGGAGAAGGTGTACGCGGCGCCCTCCGGCGTCTTCGAGTACTCCTCCATGCCCTTCTTGAGCAGGCGGGCGATGGTGGACTTGGACGAGCCCACGGGCCCGTGCAGGAGGATGACGCGCTTCTCCGTGCCGTAGCCTTGCGCCGCGGACTTGAAGACGTTGACCAGCTTCATCAGCGGCACGTCCAGGCCGAAGATGGCGTCCCGGCCGCCGAAGCGCTCGTCACTGAAGAAGTGGTAGCGGGTGAGCTTCTTCTTGTTGTCGATGTACTCCGACTTCCCGTGGCTGAGGATCATGTCGTAGATCCTCTGGAAGGCGGTGCGGGTGACCTTGGGGTTCTTGCGGACGATTTCGAGGTAGTCCTCGAAAGAGCCCTCCCAGTTGAGTTCCGCGTAGGTCTTCACGTCCTGGAACGCGGCGATTCTGGAGACCCACGAGCCCTTCTCAGCGTCCTTCATGTCTCTCCCTCGTAGCCTCACAGGAGACGCGAGAACTCGCGTGCTTCCGGGGGGCCAACATGGTGAACCTGGAGGGCTGGAAGGCCATTCCACACCCACTCCGAAGAGGTCCCAGGCGACGACAATCGCGATGCTTCAGCCCCTTCGGGACCCCGCCGCGGAGTGGGACCGCGCGTTCGGCTCGTGTCGGAGGGGAGCCGCCCTCCTCCACGGGGTGAAAAGGCACTTCGATTATAAGGACCGGGACGCGCGCTGGGAGGAGCCCCCCCGGTGCGATGTGTCCGGTCCCACCTCACCCAAGCGCGTACTTCCCGACGCTTGGGCTTTTGCTGGAGGACATCCCGTCCGGGCAGGCCCTCCCTGTGGGGCGGCGTCCGTGTCCGCTCCACATGTCGGCGTGACGGCCGGCGCGCCGGTTCCATCCCGTCCAGAACGGTCCGTAACGGCGCGAAATCCACGCTGCCCGGCGAAGTGGTTCCCGAGCCGGAGCAGGGCAGGCGGGCGGGCACCGGGCAGGGAGGTGGGACGCTGACTTGGCTTTGAGCCCTGCCTGCGTATCCTCGCGCGCGCCATGGTTCCCGCTTCGAGTCCCGCCGCCC
>NZ_RAWL01000410.1:0-7617 GCF_003668885.1 Corallococcus sp. AB049A
GTGGTGGGGGCGGAGGCGCTGCAGTTGCAGGGCGGCATCCAGGCGCAGGGGCATTCGGTGACGGGGGGATTCAACGTGTTGCTGGCGGATTCGTTCAAGGCGCAGGTCCAGGCGGAGCGGGCGCTCCGGCCAGGGGACGTGGCGCCCGCGCTCGAGCTGTCGGTGCAGCTCGCCACCCGCTTCCGATGAGGAGACACCTGGACATGATCTCGTTCGCGGAAGGCGAAGTGACGAAGCTGCGGCGTGAGTTCAAGCGCGTGCTGGAGGCCTCCGAGGCCAAGGGGGTGTGCTCGCGGCTGTCGCAGGAGCTGGGCGGAGTCCTTCCGCCGCCCACGCGCATCGTGTCGGTGTACTTCGACAAGCCGGGCTATCCGCTGACGGCGCGCGCGCTGAGCACGCCGGAGGACTGCCTCAAGGTGAGGACGAAGGAGTACTCGCCGGACGTGGGCGCCGCGGGCCGTGAGCGCGTGGTGCTGGAGGTGAAGCGCGAGCGCAACGGGCTGACGCAGAAGCGGCGCGTGTGGGTGCCCCGCGCGGAGCTGGGCCGGGCCATCCGGGGCGGCGTGAGCCTGCTGCCGCTCTTCACCGGCGGCAGCCTGTCGCCGGTGCTGGCGGTGACGTACCGGCGGCACGTGTACCAGGTGTCGCAGGAGTGGCGCGTGACGGTGGACCGGGACATCGGCTTCCACTCCGTCTCGCCGGAGCTGGCCCTGTCGCCGCTGGCGTTGACGGTGGAGCGGCTGGGGATGCCCGCGTGGGAGGACTCGCGGGTGGTGGTGGAGGTGAAGCACCTCGGGGCGGCGCTGCCCGAGTGGCTGGCGGCCCTCAATCCAGGGGGGCCGACGGCGTACAGCAAGTTCGCGGAGGGCATGGCGCGGGTGCATGCCTTCACAACAGGTGGCGTTGGGGTCGTAGGGGGTTAGGGCACCGTGTTCATCGATTTCGAAGGCATTGACGGCAGCGGCAAGACGACGCTGTCCAACCTGCTCGCGTCCCGGCTGAAGAAGCTGGGCTACAAGGTCGCGCACGCGCGCGAGGGTGGCGAGTTGCAGTCGCCCACCGCGCGGCGCATCCGGGAGCTGACCCGCGACGCGAAGCTTTTGGAGATGTGCCCGCGCGCCGAGTTCTTCCTGAACCTGGCCCGCGACGCGCAGCAGCTGGATGAAGTCATCGCGCCCGCGCTGAAGCGGGGCGAGGTGTGCATCACCGACCGCTACCTCTACTCGCAGCTGGCGCTCACGGGCGGCGGGCGGGGCCTGAAGGAGGAGCAGCTGCTGCCTTCCTGCGAGCTGGCGTCGCAGGGGCTGTGGCCGGACCTGGTCATCCTGGTGGACGTCGACCCGGACCTGGCGCGGCTGCGCAAGCGGCTGGGCAAGGTGCAGAGCGGCAAGGCGAACGACTCGGACAGCCGCAAGGGTCTGGTCGGCGCGGGGCTGGCGGTGCGCGTGCGCGAGGCGTTCCTCGCGCAGGCCCGGAAGGACCCGTCGCGGTGGATCATCCTGGAGAACAATGATCAGCCGCTGCGCGTGCTGGAGCAGCGCCTGGTGGAGGCCGTGGTGGCGCGGCTGGAGGGCCGTGAGCAGCCGGTGCAGCGGCTGGTGCCCGCCCCTTCCCTGCCCTCGTGCGTGGCGTCGGTGGACGACGTGGAGGAGCGCTTCTTCCAGGCGGTGGACGCGCTGGAGGCGCGCGAGCCGCAGCTGGCGGCGTGGCTGCTCAACGGCATCCCGGGCCTGCCCGCGCACCAGCGCCGGCTGGCGTACGCGGAGCGGCTGCCGGGGCTCGTCGCGCGCAGCCTGAACGGGCTGGAGGACGACACGGCGTGGACGCTGCGCGACGTGCTGTCGGCGAGCGTGCCGGCGGACGTGGCGGAGGGCCTGGGGTTCGTGACGTCGCCGCGCTCGCACGCGCTGCGGCAGCGGCTGTACGCGCAGGCGCCCGCGGCGGTGCTGGAGGGCCTCAAGCGCCAGGACTCGCCGGAGGCGTGGGCGCTGCGCGAGCGGGGCGTGAAGGACGGGCACCTGGCCGCGGTGCTGCTGGGCCTGGCTGGCGTGGACGGCGACGAGTCCTGGGTGATTCGCGAGGCGGGCATGCAGCGCAAGCTGTACTCGGAGGTGGCGCGCAGCCTGGGCGGACTCACCACGGAGCGCGCGGAGGCGCTGCGTGAGGCGCTGATTCCGCACGACCGGCTGGCGGTGCTCAAGAGCACCACGGGGCTGGAGACGCCGGTGGCGGTGGGCCTGCGTGAGCAGCTGGAGAAGGGAGCGCTGAAGCTGGTGCTGCGCTCGCTGACGGGCGTGGACACGCCGCGGGCCTGGGCCATGCGTGAGCGGGGCGCGGCGCTGACGAAGGAGGCGCTGGACTCGGTGGATGGGATGGACTCGCCGGCCGCGTGGAAGCTGCGTGCCTCCGCGGCGCGCCGGTGGCCGGCGACGGTGGTGTCCTCGATGAGGGGGCTGCCGCTGGTCGCTGAGACGCGGGCGCTGCTGGACCGCATCCTGGAGGAGCAGGCCGGGAAGCTGCCGGTGCTGCGCAACGCGTACGCGGTGGTGGCGCAGGCCCGCGCGCTGGAGCAGGCGCAGCGGCCGGCGCGGGCCCTGGCGGAGACCCTGAGCGTGGACGCCGGGCGGCAGGAGGCGTGATGCCCATGGAGGGTCCTTTCGGAGCGCTGTTCCAGGACGTGGAGCAGGAGCTGTCGGCGCTGTCGATGGGGGCCATCCTCCCCCGGCTGGTGGCGTCGGCGGTGATTGGCGCGCTGTTGTCGGCGCGCCCCTGGCGGATGTTGACGGGCAAGCCGCTGCCCAAGGTGGAGATGGTGCAGGCGCAGATCCTCCTCTGCGCGGCGGCGGCGGTGATCACTGCGGTGATTGGCAACAGCGTGGCGAAGGCGTTCGGGCTGGTGGGCCTGGGCGGGTTCGTGCGGTTCCGCTCGGGGCTGAAGGACCCGCGCGACGCGGCCATCCTGTTCCTGGTGATTGGCCTGGGCATGGCGTGCGGCCACGGCAACCTGGTGCTGGCGTTCGTGGGCACGGGGTTCGTGGCGGCGCTGCTCTTCGTGCTGGACCTGTTCGAGAAGAAGGCCGTGGCGACGAAGGAGGCGAAGCAGCGCCTGGTGGTGTCCGCGCAGGCGGACGACCTGGTGCGCGCGGAGGCCACGCTGAGGGCCGCGTTGGGGGAGCGCAACGTGATGGTGAAGAGCTGCGCGATGGACTTCTCCGCGCGGCGGGTGGAGCTGGAAGTGGAGGAGCCGGAGCCTGGAAGCCTGGCGGCGGCGTTGGGACGGACGGAAGGGGCGCCCTTGCGGGGCCTGCGGTGGACGGCGGTGAGCGCGAAGGGCGCGCGGGAGGAGATGTCATGAAGTTCAGGAAGCTGGCGGTGCTGTTCGCGGCGTGCGGAGCGCTCGCCGCCTGTGGTGGCGGGGGCAGCCTGCCGACGGGGAATGATCCGGGCGCGCCCACGACGAATCCCGACGGCACGGTGGACCTGCCGGGCACCGGGGTGGACCCGAACACGGGCGGCGGCACGAAGCCGGATCAGAAGCCGGAGATGACGACGCTCTGGCCGCTGACCACGGGCTCCACGTGGACCTACCGCATCACCGACGAGCAGGAAGGTGTCTTCAACAAGGTGGTGACGGTGCAGGGCCCGGAGACGGTGCCGGGCACGACGATGACGGCCGTGAAGGTGCACAGCAAGCAGGACCGCACGCAGTCGGGCACGATCTACGAGGAGAACTCCTGGCAGCTGGAGCTGACCAACGGCCTGGTGGTGCGCCTGCGCGAGGAGGACATCACGGACGGCCTGGCGTCCAAGGCGACGACCTGGTCCCCGGCGATGGTGAAGTCCCTGGCGGCGACGCCTGCCTCCGTGCCCTGGGAGCACCAGGACAAGGTGCGTGAGCTGATCACCTACGCGGCGGGAGGCACGGAGGGCAAGGAGCCGACGTACGTCTGGAAGGTGCTGGAGAAGGACGTCACGGTGACGACGCCCGCGGGCACGTTCACCAACGCCATCAAGGTCCAGCGCGACAAGCTGAACAAGAGCGGCGAGGTGAAGGAGGAGAAGTCGCGCACCTACTGGCTGGTCCCCGGCGTGGGCAAGGTCCGCGAGGACGGGCAACGCCTGGAGGAGCTGGTGTCCTACGACATCAAGAAGCCGTAGGCCGCTGATTCATCTGGATGGGATTGAAGCCCGGGTTGGCGCGAGGGATGCGCTGGCCCGGGCTTTCGATGTCTCTCGTGACTCCGGCCCAGCCTTTCTATCCCCCTGATCAAAATCTCAAGAACGTCATCGCCAAATCGAGGATGTCGTCAGCAGGCGTGTAGTCCTCGATCCCTCCGAGCTCAGCAAGCCCACGAAGAACCACGAACTCATCGTCTGACCGAAGTTTCGCGCGGAGCGACTCATCACGCACCGTCGCAGCCTCCCTTCTACTACGGGTCCGGCTGAAGGTCGCCGACCCTGCCTGTCTCAACGATTTCCTGGATGGCAGACGCGATCCGCTCCCGCGTGACGGAAGCGACGACCACGAGATTCCGCTCAAGAAACACCCTGCTGTCCTTCAATGCCTCATCAACATCTTGGGCCAAGCGAGCCGGACTGTACACGGTGAGCGCGTACCGAAGCCCATGAATCACCGCGACGACTCCGGGGAGCCAGCCTTTGGCCTTAACCTCCCAATCGGAGTCCTCGAAACCAGCCGGAAACTCCAGGACGATGTCGATCATCTGTCCCTCAGCGGCGGGACCTTCAGTCCCTCGAGCGTTGTGGACATCCGCACGGACTTCGCGGCCACCACGCACTTGAAGTCAGGCGAGTAGTGCTCCGGGGCAAACGAGAACAATGTGTTCCCGATTTCAACCTTGAACCTCAGATTCCACTGACGCGCCTCTTCCCCCTCCAGCATCTGGAACACCCTCTTGGATGTATCCGTGTTCCACTCAGCAGGCAGCGAGAGAAGAAAGACTCCGTCAAACTTGATGAAGAGATCCGGCTCCACGGTCGTGTCAATGAACCCGGCGACAATCAGGTTTCCGCCGACGTACTCCCAGATCTCAAAATCCATCCACGGATGGGACCTGATCCGAGAATCAATCCTGTTCACCACGGCAACCAGGTCTGCTTGACTCATTCGCGCATCCGCCCGCACTCCAGTTCCCCGCGCAAGCCATAAGCGGTTTGCTCTGTCTCCAGCCCATGCAGCAGGAGAAAGGCCTTCACATCATCAATGGGCGCCATCTCCACCGCCTCCTGTCCCACGCTTCATTCCGAGGGTGGGGCTCGCGCACTGTAATCCGTCTGCGCAGGCGGTGCGGTTCACCACTGGCCTTCCACGAAGTGGAACTCACGCACTTCGCTGAACATCCAGATGGGTGATGACACGGAGCTCACGACGGACTTCTCGCGGGGCGCGAGCCCTGGAATGGAGTCACGCGCCACCACCAGGCCTCCGGTGAACGGAACGTGCCAGCGGACGGCCATCAGTGCGAAGGAACGCTGCTCGAACACGAGAACGTCTCGAATCTGCGCTGTCATGGAACGGGGTCTCCGGGCGGACCACGCGGGCTCAATGGCTTCCCGTCCCGATAGACGTAGCGCTCGGCCACCCGTTGCCGCGAAGGGCATACTGCCGGCGCTCAGGCCCGTGCGGCGTCGTCGTACGACACGCGCAGGCCGTCGTGCGTCACGGTGATGAAGGGACGCCCCATCCAGCCGCAGTGCGTGCAGACCGCGTTCGGACCGGTCGCGGTCACGCGCACCGGCAGGTCCGACTCGCACACGGGGCACCCGGCGGGCAGGGTGTACTCTCGGGTCTGGGAGTGGACTTCGGTCATGTCTTCAGGGGTAACGCAGCCTTCGGACACCGCAAGACGGCCCCTCTGAAGAACATGCCCGGAAACCTGCAACGCCAGCCCGTTCGTCTGTCTTTCCGCCTCACCGGGGGCTCCCTCCCCTGCCTACTCCCGGGCGGCTGATTTCCGGATGATCGTTGAGCGGTGAACCGTTGCGCCCCCGTCCCGAATGTCTCGGGCCGGAGGATTCATGGACCGGACGAAGTCTTTATCGCTCGCTGCCCTGGCTGCCCTGTTCGTCGGGGGCTTTGCCTCGGGTGACGCGCTCGCCCTGCCGCGTGATCCCTACCTGCAGAAGGTGGGCCCCGACACCGCCACCGTGGCGTTCCGCCTGGCGTCGAACTGCTCCAACGCCCAGGTGCGCTACGGCGTGGGCAACACCAGCCAGACGGCGAAGTCCTCGGCCAGCGCGAAGATCCACGCCGTGGTCCTCACCGGCCTGTCCCCCGCCACCACCTATACATACTCCGTGGACGGCTGCGGTGAGACGACTCCCGCGAAGACGTTCAGCACCGCCCCCGTGCCCGGCACGCGGCGCGTGCACTTCGCCGCGGTGGGTGACTTCGGCACCGGTGGAAGCGATCAGAAGAAGGTCGCCGCCTCCATGCTCACCAACAAGCCGGAGCTCTTCGTCGCCCTGGGTGACAACGCCTACGCGTCCGGCACCGAGGCCGAGTTCCAGAACAACCTCTTCACCCCCATGGCCGCCCTGCTGTCGCAGGTGCCCATGTTCGCCACGCCCGGCAATCACGAGTACGTGACCAAGGAGGCCCAGCCCTACCTGGACAACCTCTACCTGCCCACCAACAACCCGGAGGGCTCGGAGCGCTACTACTCGTTCGACTGGGGCCACGTGCACTTCGTGTCCATCGACTCGAACTGCGCCGTGGGCCTGGCGTCCGCGAGCAAGTGCACGCTCGCCGCGCAGAAGGCGTTCGTGGAGAAGGACCTGGCCGCCACCACGCAGCCGTGGAAGGTCGTCTTCTTCCACCACCCGTCCTGGTCCAGCGGCGAGCACGGCTCGCAGCTCACCATGCGCCGCCAGTTCGGCCCCCTGTTCGAGAAGTACGGCGTGGACCTGGTCCTCACCGGCCATGACCACGACTACGAGCGCAGCAAGCCCATGCTCGGTGACGCCGAGGCCGGCAGGAACGAGGCGGGCATCCCCTACCTCGTCGTCGGCGGCGGCGGCGCCACCCTGCGCACGTTCGCCACGTCGCGCCCGTCCTGGAGCGTCATCCGCGACGACGCGGCCCACGGCTTCCTCGACGTGGACGTCGTCGAGGGCAACCTCACCGCGAAGCTGGTGAAGACGGACGGCGGCGTCCTGGACACCTTCACCCTCTCCAAGACGCTGCCCGCGCCCCCCGAGCAGCCCCAGGGCACGCTGAACGTCGCCGTGAACAGCGCCAGCGGCGCCGCGCCCCACACGGCCTCGTTCACCGCGACCGCGCCCCAGGCCAACGCCACCATCACCTGGGACTTCGGCGACGGCGCCACCGCTGAAGGCCCCCAGGCCCAGCACGTCTTCGCCCAGGCCGGCACCTACACCGTGACGGCCCGTGCCACCGTCCAGGGCGCCGCGCCGCTGACGGCCACCACCGTCGTCACCGTGACGTCCAACGGAGCGACCGACCCCGGGACCGGCCCGGGCACCGGCTCGGGCGAGGACCCCGGCACCACGCCGTCCGACCCCGACCCGCGACCCGAGGTTCCGGCCACACCCACGACGCCGGGCGTCACGCCGGGGGATGGGGAGGGCTCGAAC
>NZ_RAWL01000411.1:0-7588 GCF_003668885.1 Corallococcus sp. AB049A
CGCGCTGGGGGCTGCCCGGGGACGTGGGGGCGTCCAGCGGGTGACACCTCGCGTGCGAGCACGCCGCGCCGTGCCAATCGTGGAGGGCCTATGGGACTGGCCATCCAGCAGGAGGAGTTCACCCCGGAGGAGCACACGCGCTTCGTGGCGAGGCTCGCGGAGAGCCTGGAGGCGCTGCGCCAGGTGCTCAAGCGCCCCGGCTTCGGCGTGGGGCCCGTGACGATGGGCGCGGAGCTGGAGGTGGCGCTGGTGGACAGCGCGGGCTCGCCGCTGCCGGTGAACCAGCAGGTGCTGGCGAAGTCGGAGGATGACCGGCTGACGCTGGAGCTCAACCGCTTCAACATGGAGATGAACCTGCGCCCCTCGCGGCTCGCGGGGCGGCCGTTCACCGGGCTCCAGGCCCAGCTGGACGACGTGCTGGCGGAGCTGAAGCGCGCGGCGGCCACGGAGGGCGCGCGCGTGGCGGCGGTGGGCATCCTCCCCACGCTGCGGCAGGCGGACCTGGGCAAGAACGCGCTCACGCCGCAGCCGCGCTACCGGGCGCTGGCCACGGCCATCCGCAAGCGCCGCGACGGGCCCTTCCAGGTGGCCATCGCGGGCGACGACACGCTCAACCTCACCTGGGAGGACGTGACGCTGGAGGGGGCGAACACGTCGCTCCAGTTCCACCTGCGCGTGTCTCCCCAGGACTTCGCGCGCGTGTACAACGCCGCGCAGCTGGCCACCGGGCCGGTGCTGGCCGCGTGCGGAAACTCGCCGGTGTTCCTGGGCAAGCGGCTGTGGGAGGAGACGCGCGTGGCGCTCTTCCAGCAGGCCACCGACGACCGCAGCGACAGCGACGAGGCCGCGCACCTGCACCCGCGCGTGACGTTCGGGCACGGCTGGGTGCGCGAGGGCCCGCACGAGCTGTTCGCGGAGGCCGTGGCGCTCCATCCGGCGCTGCTGCCGGTGATGGGCCACGAGTCCCCGCTGGAGGTGGTGGCCGCCGGGGGCCTGCCGAAGCTGGAGGAGCTGCGGCTGCACCAGGGGACGGTCTGGGCGTGGAACCGGGCCGTCTATGATCCGCAGGGCGAAGGCCACGTGCGCATCGAGTTCCGCGCGCTGCCGTCGGGCCCCACGTCCGTGGACATGGTGGCCAACGGCGCGTTCATGCTGGGGCTGACGCTGGGGCTGGCGGAGCGGGTGGACGCGCTGCTCCCGGCGCTGCCCTTCTGGCAGGCGCGGCGCAACTTCAAGCAGGCGGCGCGGTACGGCCTGAACGCGACGCTGCTGTGGCCGGCGGAGGCCGCGCCCAGCCCCCGGGTGCTGCCGGCGGTGGAGCTGGTGAAGCAGCTCTTGCCCGTGGCGCGGCGAGGACTGGTGGCGGCCGGGGTGGAGGCCGCGGAGGCGGACGGGCTGCTGGACGTCATCGCCCAGCGCGTGGCGTTGAAGCAGACCGGGGCCCGCTGGCAGCGGGCGGTGCTGGAGCGGCTGGAGGCGCACATGCCCCGGCAGGACGCGCTGGCGGCGATGCTGGAGCGCTACCTGGAGCTGTCCGAGGAGGGGCTGCCGGTGCACACCTGGCCGGTGGACCGCTGACAGGATGGGGGTCTTGTCGGGACGGGGCGGTCGCGGTGAATAATCCGGCCATCCTGAAGGTCAGCCTGCGGGGCCTTGGGCCTCGTGCTGAAGGGTGCCGTTCCCGTGATTGCCTCCCTCTTCGCTTCGTTCCGATCCGGCGCCCGCCGGAGGTCCTTCCTCGTGCCCGCGCTCCTGTGCGCGGGTGTGCTGACCGCGTGCTCGACCACCCGGGGCAAGGCCAATGACCTGGCGGAGAAGGGCCGCTTCGTCGAGGCGGCCGAGGTCTACCTGAAGCTCGTCCAGGACGAGCCCAACAACCCGGAGTACCGCGCGTCGCTGGAGGACCTGCGCTGGCGCGGCCTGTCGCAGCTGCTCACCCAGGCCCGCCAGGCGCGCGTGGAGGGGCGGGACGAGGACGCCGAGGGCAACCTGGAGCAGTTCCTCTCCTACCGGGTGAAGTGGAACTCCAAGCTGGATGGCGGCATGGAGAGCTCGCTGCTGGAGGAGATGGCGGGCACGCACCAGCACCTGCGCCAGCTCATCGTCGAACAGGCGAAGCGGGGCCACGCGCTGACGGCGGAGTCGCACCTGGACCGCAAGCGCGCGCTCCTGTCCCATTCCGAGATGGCGCCCATCCGCCGCGACATGGAGGAGGCCGTGGCGCAGAGCGGCGCGGCGACGTGCGCGAAGCTGAAGCAGTCGCTGTCCGGCGGCGCGCAGCACTGGACGGAGCTGGTGTCTCGCTACTGCGTGCACTACCAGCAGTCCGCGCCCCGCGCCGGGCTGTTCCCGGAGGCGCTGGGCGTGCCCACGTGGCAGGTGTCCGTGGATGGCATCAGCAATGACGTCGTGCAGTACCTGACGACGCGGCTGGCGGGCGCGTTCGAGGCCTCGCCCTGGTACTCGGAGGAGTCCCAGCGCCACGCGCCGCTGACCATCGCCGGGAGCATGAGCGAGCGGCGCATCAGCGAGCCGGTGAAGCTGACGGCGCCGTGGACGGAGCGCGTGCCGTACACGGACCACGAGGACCGCACCGCGACGGCGGAGGTGCCGTACACGGTGGAGGAGTCCTACGAGGAGAAGGGCGTGATGAAGAAGCGCCTCGTCCACCAGAAGAAGACGGTCGAGTACAAGACGACGGTGGAGGTGACGAAGTACCGCGACGTGTCGCGCTCCTTCGACTACCACGCGCAGCGCCGGGGCGTGGAGTACCACTTCGCGGTGGTGGCCCAGGGCGTCCTCCAGGAGCGCCACGCGCCGCTGGCGGTGAAGGCGGAGAACTCCATCGAGGCCTCCGGCTACGAGCACAACATCACCTTCGAGCCTGGCGGCGTGCGGCCCCAGAAGTTCGAGCGGCCCGACAGGGAGAACTGGCTGGACGCGCAGCTGCGCGGCTACGAGCATGACTTCTTCGCGTCGCTCCTCACGCGCTGGCAGGAGGCGTACTGCGGCGCGCCCTCCTTCGGCGTGGAGGACGCGGCTCGCTGCGCGCGCGGTGGCGCGGAGCTGCCCGGCCCCGCGAAGCAGGCCCTGCTGGACACGCTGGGCGACGACGCGGCGCAGGTGCACCGCCTGTTCGTCTGGAACTGAAGGCCCGCTTCAAGCGCGGGGGGCGTCCTCAGCCCTCGTCCTCCGCGCCCTTGCGCAGGCCCAGCATGCGGCGCAGCTCGCGCGCGGACTGGCGGCTCACCTCCACCGCGTGCCCCCGCGCCGTGCGCGCCAGGTAGCCGCCCGTCTCCAGCGGCTCCAGCCGC
Organism: Corallococcus sp. AB049A; assembly: GCF_003668885.1. Taxonomy (NCBI): domain Bacteria; kingdom Pseudomonadati; phylum Myxococcota; class Myxococcia; order Myxococcales; family Myxococcaceae; genus Corallococcus; species Corallococcus sp. AB049A. The sequence continues at coordinate 3,315 of NZ_RAWL01000411.1, forward strand.
GTCACGTGGGACAGGTTGAGCAGCGCTCGGCGGTGCACCCGGTGGAAGTGCTCCGGGGGCAGCTTGTCCGCCAGCTCGTTGAGCGTGAAGTCGGTGAGGAAGTCGCCCTGCGCGGTGAACACCGTCACCAGCTCGTCCTCCAGCGACGCGTGGGAGATGGCGTCCGGCGACACCAGCACCAGCCCCTGCCGCGTCGGGATGGGCAGCCGCGCCAGTGGCTGCTTCTCCGCCGCCGGCGCCGCCGCGGTGGGCGCCTTCACCCGCGCCGGCAGCCGCGCCCGCGCGCGCTCCAGCGCCTTCTGCAGCCGCGCCGCCTCCACGGGCTTCAGCACGTAGTCCACCGCGCCGTGCTCGAAGGCGTTCACCGCGTGCTCCGCGTGGGCGGTGCAGAAGATGACGTGCGGCCCGCCCTCCGGCAGCAGCCCCATGGCGTCCAGGCCGCTCAGGCCCGGCATGTGGATGTCCAGCAGCACCACGTCCACGCCGCCCGCGCGCACCGCCGCGAGCACCGAGTCCCCATCCACCGCTTCACCGCACACGCTCACGTCCGGCAGCGCGGCCAGCAGGCGTGACAGGCGCTTGCGGGCCAGCAGTTCATCGTCGGCGATGAGGACGCGCAGGGGCTCTCTCACGTGAGGACTCCGGGTTGGGGGCCCTGGCGGGGCAGGGTGACGGTGACACGGGTGCGCCCGCCGGCGCTCTCCAGGGACAGCAGCGCGTGGCCGCCGTAGGCCAGCGCCAACCGCCGCTCCACGGTGGGCAGGCCCACGCTGCCCTCGCGAGGCCCCCTGGACGCGCCCGGGTTGTCGATGGACACCACCACCGCCTCCCCGCGCGCCGTTACCTCCAGACTCAACGGTCCCCGGTGGCCGGCCGCCGGGCCGTGCTTCACCGCGTTCTCCGCCAGGGGCAGGAGCACCAGCGGCGGCACGGGCACGTCCCCCAGCTCGTCCGCCACGTCCACGCGCAGCTGGAACAGGTCCGGGTCCCGCAGGAGGTGCAGGTCGAAGAGCGTGCGCATCAGCTCCAGCTCCTGCGACAGCGGCCAGCTGACGCTGCGCACGCCCGCGAGCACCGAGCGCAGCATCGTGGACAACCGCAGCACGGCGGCCTCGGCGACGACGCCGTCCTCGCGGCACCACTCCGCGATGGCGTTGAGCGTGTTGAAGAGGAAGTGCGGATCCAGGTGGCTGCGCAGCGCCAGGAGCTGCGCCTGCTCGGCCTCCCAGGCGAAGCGGGTGGCGCGGGCGCGCTCGCGGGCCAGCGTCTCTTCAAAGCCGATGTCCCGCCCCAGCCCCCAGCCCGCCACGAGGAACAGGCCTCCGCAGATGGCCAGGTTGTACGGCTCCGACAGGAACGTGGGCTGCATCAGCATGACGCGCGGCAGGGCGTAGCCCACGGACAGCACCACGCCGCTGCCCACCGCCGCGTAGAGCAGCAGGCGGATGCCGCCATGGCTCAGGTCCAGCCCCTCCGGGAACAGCACCCGGTACGACACGGGCGCCACCGCGACGCACAGCAGGCACAACAGGAGGCCAATCCAGAACGCGCGCGGATCCAGGCTCCAGCGCACCTGCGCCGCGAGCAGCGGAATGGACACCAGGACGATGGGGACCAGCCGCCACGGCGCGACGAGCGCGCGCAGCGTGGCGCGAACGATGGAGCCTTCCGACGGCGTCTCCGGCATGCGGAAGCGGGACGCTACACCGTCCCGCGTCCTAGCGCTGGGGGACGGGCGCGGGGACGAGGTCCAGGACGAGTGTCCCGGCGAGCACCGCTGGGAAGAAGAGGACGGCGAGCACGAACAGGAGCGGCGAGCGCAGTGAGAACATGGGGGCTTTCTCCAGTGTCCGTGAAACATGACCACGCACTCTGCCCGTGACCCAGGGCCCCTTCGGGGAGGGTTGCCCCCGGCCGTCGGAGTCACTGGGTGAGCGGTCGCTCAGGCGCTCCGGGTGGCAGGTGCCGCCGGCCCTCCCAGCGCCTGGGCCAGCCGCGACGCCTCCCGGATGCAGTCGTTGACGCCCACGCCCCGGTACGCGTTGCCGGTGAGGTGCAGGCCGGGCCAGCGCTTCAGCCGCTCCTCCATCGCCGCCACGCGCTCCAGATGGCCCACGGTGTACTGCGGAATCCCGCGCGGCCAGCGGTACACCTGCGTCAGCTCCGGCGCCGCGGTGAGCCCCGTCATCGTCTTCAGCTCCTCGCGAGCGAGCGCCGCCAGCGCGTCCTCGTCCCGGTCGACGACCTCCGGCCTGCGCGCGCCGCCCATCAGGCACGTGAGCAGCACGCGCCCGCCCTCCACGCGGAAGGGGAACGTGGTGGACACGTGGATGGTGCCCAGCATCGCCGTGCGCTCCACCGCCGGCACCAGGAACCCGAACCCGTCCGGCTTCGGCACGCTCCCCGGCGCGAAGCCCAGGTGCACGACGGCAATGGGCGCGTACGGGATGCGGTCCGCCACGTCCGCCAGCTGCGCGTCCAGCGGGCGCACGAGCGCCGCCGCCACGTGCGCGGGCACCGCCAGCACCACGTGCGACGCGCTCAGCTCCTGGGCCTGTCCTTCTTGCGTGAACCGCACCTTCCAGCCGTCCGCCGCGCGCTCCAGCCCCTCCACCTTCGCGTCCGTGCGCACCGCGTCGCCCAGCGCCTTCGCCAGCGCGTCCACCAGCACGCCCAGGCCGCCGTCGAACGTGCTCATCTGTCCGCTGAGCCGGGGGCCGGGCTCCACCGCGCCCGGGGCCTTCGCCTGACGCGCCGCGCGCTGCGCCCGGATGGCGCCCAGGATGAGGCTGCGGTGCTCGCGCTCGAACTTCACCAGCTGCGGGAACGTGGCCTCCGCGCTCAGCTGCTCCGGGTCACCCGCGTAGGTGCCCGTCTGCATCGCGTCGAGTAGCACCGCCGTCGCCTCACGTCCCAGGTGGCGCCGCCCCAGCTGGGCCAGGGACTCGTCCGAACCCGTGGGGTTGCGTCCGCTGAACAGCTCGCCCACCACCCGCAGGCGGGACGCGAGGGGCAGGATGTCGGATTTCAGAAACGCCGGAGGCGATGTGGGCAGGGCCCGCAGTGCACCGCGCGTGAAGACGTAACGTTTTTTTGCCGCCGCGTCCGCCGGACGAATCCGGGCTGACACTCCCAGCGCATCCGCCAGTTCACGGGTTGTCGCCTCCCGGTCCAGGAAACTGTTGGGCCCGGTCTCCAACAGGTACCCCTGACGCGCATGGGTCTGCACGTTTCCACCCACGCGTGACGTTGACTCCAGCACCACGGCAGCCGTACCGCGAGCCCGCAATTGGTAGGCCAGGGCCAGGCCGGTGATTCCTCCCCCAATGACCGCGACCGTCATGACGTCCTACTCCCGAGCTTGTCCTGAGCTGAGCAACCCCGGGCGCCTTAGTGCGAAGGCAAGAGCTTTGCCAAGGGACGCCGACCGGCGCGTTAATAAAGGCATGCGCTATGTCATCACGGGAGCAAGCCGTGGCATCGGTTTCGAATTCGTCCAGCAGCTGCTGCGGCGCGGAGAAACGGTGGATGCGGGGGTGCGTGCTCCAGAGCTGGCGCGCCGGCTGGAGCCGCTGCTGTTGGAGGCGGGCAGCCGCCTGAGGATCCACCCACTGGACGTCACCCGCCCGGAGAGCGTCCAGGCCTTCGCGGAGCGCATCTGCCGCGAGCCGGTGGACGTGCTCATCAACAACGCGGGCGTGGCCGGCCAGTGGTCGGGGCTGCATGAGCTGGACTACGAGGACCTGGCGCGCACGATTGAAGTGAACGCGCTCGGGCCGCTGCGCATCACCTCCGCGCTGTTGCCCGCGCTGCGCCACGGCACGGGGCGCAAGGTGGCGCACGTCACGTCGCGCATGGGGTCGCTCTCCAGCAACACGGAGGGCGGCGCGTACGCCTACCGCATGTCCAAGGCCGCGCTGAACATGGGCGTGCGCTCCATGTCCAACGACCTGCGCCGCGAGGGCCTGGCGTGCGTGCTGCTGCATCCGGGTTGGGTGCAGACGGACATGGGCGGCCAGGACGCGCCGCTGCCGCCGGAGGAGTCCGTGCGCGGGATGCTGCGGGTCATCGACAGCATCTCGCTGGAGCACTCCGGCCGGTTCTTCGACTACGAGGGCGCGGAAGTGCCCTGGTAGTGGCCGGCGGGGACAGGGCCGCTGTTCTTCGCTGAACACGGCCCGGCCCCCAGGGGCAGGCAGGCAGCCCCGGGGGGCGAGCCCGTCGCTGGCGCCTGCCTGCCGTCGTCCCCATCTCCTCGCGAGGCAGTCCGCGGG
>NZ_RAWL01000412.1:0-7534 GCF_003668885.1 Corallococcus sp. AB049A
CCGGTCTCGGGGGCTCGGAGATGTGTATAAGATACAGGCCTGCGGGACGGCCTGCGCGGTGGATGCGGCGCACGGGGTCCATGCGGCCGGGAGGGGCCTCCCAGGCGATGACGCTCGTGGCCTCCACGGGCCCGCCGCCGAGCTCCTGGGCGTCCTCGTCTTCGTCCTCCGATGGAATCTGGCTGAGGAGGGGGATGTCGGGCGGGGCTTCGGGAGCGCCGCGCCCCTTCGAAGGAGGGGCGACGGAGCGCGAGGCTCCGGCCATGGCGCGCGGCGCGGCGGCTGGGGGCTCTACACCGCTGGCGGACAACGGGGCGCGGGGTGCGTGTCCGGCGCGAGGGGCGCGTTCCACGCGCGAGGGAGCTTCACGGACCTGCGTGCCCGCGTTCTTGGAGGAACGGGCGGAGGCGTTGTCCTCGGGAGCAGCCTTGCGCGACGCGGATGGAGGTTCAGGCTCCAGTTCCGGAGCGAGCGGTGCGCCGAAGGCCGTGGTCCTTTCGCGCGGAGGCGTGGCGGCGGCTCGCGGCTTGCGGTCGGGCGTGGCCTCTGGCGTGGAGCCTGGGTCCTGGGCCGTGCCGCCGCGAGCCGGCTTCGCGGCCCGGGCCATGCGGCCAGGCGCGGGGTCGGAATCCGCGAGGGAGACCGGGCTCTCCGCTGGGACCTTGGTGGAAGCGGAGCGACGGGGTGGCTCCGCGTCCGGAGATGCGCTCGCGACCGGGGCATGGCGTCCGGACGGGGCCTTGGGCTGGCGCGTGGTGTCCGTGGCACCGACGGGTGCGTGGCTGCCTGAGGGAGCCTTCGGTTCGCGTACGGCATCCGTGCTCACTGCCGTGGCGCCTACGGGGGCGTGACGACCGGACGGACTCTTCGGCTGGCGTGCGGCGTCCACCGGCGCGTGACGGCCCGATGGGGCCTTGAGCGGGAGTTCGACCTCCGCTCCCGGCGCTGTATCCGCGAAGGAGACAGCGCTTCCCACCGAAGCCTTGCCGGAGGCCGGACGCCGCCGCGCTTCCGCTCCCTGAGCACTGTCTCCTACCGCTGCGTGCCGTCCAGAGGGGGCCTTTGAGGCTTCGTCGCCTCGCCCTGGCTCCTGCCGCGACGTGCGCCCGCGCTTCTTGTTGCCTGGAGCCGCGTCGAGAGCCTCGTTCGCTGGAGGCCGGTCCTTCGCCTTGGGCGCGCGCTTCTCCGGTGAGGACTCCTCGGCCTGGAGCAGCGACGGGACGTCCGTGTTGGACGTCACCTCGTCGGACGGGTCCTTGCTCTTCGCCGCGGGCACCCGGCCCGTGGCGACTGGCGGCGCGACGAGCACCGACGGCGGCGGTACCCCGGCGGGCTGCGGGGATGCCGGTCGCGCGGGCTCCGGCTGCGGCGGACGGGCGCGCTGCTCGCGGGCCTTGCGCAGGCTTTCCGCGCGGCGCGCGTAGAGGCGGGCCTTCTCGGTGTTGTGCAGCACCTCGCGGCAGAAGAGCGCGAGCCGCTCCCACGTGCGCTGGCGCTCCTCGTCGTCCTCTGTCGCGGTGGCCGCGTTCTCCAATGCCCAGGCTGCTTCGCCGAACTGCTCGCGCTCGGTGCAGCGGTCCGCGAGCAGCAACCAGGCTTCCTTGTGCCCCGGCTCGAAACGCACGGCCTGACGCAGCTCCGCCAGCGCCGCGCCCGCGTCGCCCATCGCCTCCAGCGTGGCCACCCGCTCCAGGTGCGCCTTGCGCGCGGCCGGCCCCCGGGGCTCACGGGCGAGCTGCGCGTGCAGCAGCGCGCTCAACGCGGGCAGGTCGCCCAGGCGGCGCGCGAGCGCCAGCAGGTGCTCCCGGGGTTGATCATTGTCCGGGCTCTCCGCCAACACCTCCGCCCAGGCCCACTGCGCGATGCGCAGGTCGCCCAGGGACTCCTCCGCGGTCTGCGCGAGCACCCGCAGCGCCTCCAGGCGATCCGGTGCGCGGCGTGGCGCGGCGGCACAGGCGGCGCGCAGGCGCTCGACCTGGGCGAAGCGCTCGTCGTCGGAGACGCTGCGCACCAGCCCCGCGAGCACGGGCAGCATCCCGGGCACCAGCGCATCCGCCGCCTCGAAGTCCTCGCGCGCCTTCGCGGGGTTGCCCATGTTGAGCTGACGCTCACCTCGCGTCAGCAGGGCCACGGCGCGGGCTCGCGACGTCCTCGCCCGGGCAATCGCGTCGTCGAGCGCACGGCGCACGAGCGAGGCGTCCTCCCGCTGCGACAACAGGCGGACCTGTTCACGCAGCGCGGTGCGCTCACCGGTCAGCTCGACGATCTCCCGGTACATGCGCGCGGCGCCCGCTGAGTCCTGGAGCTCGTTCTCCATCACCTCCGCGAGCCGCGTGAGCGCTTCGGCGCGCTCGGGGGCGTCCTTCGCGCGGTCCGCGCGCTTGAGATACAGCTGGGCCAGCTCGCGCCACGCACGCCGCGCGATGAGCTGGGCTTCCTGACGCTGGGACTGCGCCCGCTCCGAGCCCTCGTCCACGGGGCGCGCCGGGGCCGGAGCATCTGGCGCGGCGGGCTCGGAGGGCTTCACCGAGGGGACGCGCGTGGAGTCGCGCTTGGGCGCGGCCTGTGCGGTGGAGTCCTGCTGGGGGAAGACGACTTCCGAAGTCGATTCCTCCTCGTCGAACGCAGGCTTCGATGCGGCGGGGACCAGCACGGAGGCGCGTCGCGGAGCGGATGGCTTTCCGTCACTGGACGGCGTTGACGCGGGAGCGCCCTTCTCCGCTTCGGAACGCTCGGGCGGGACGATCTCCGACGTGGCTTCCTGGTCGTCGAACGCCATCGCTGGCGCGCCCGGCACCAGCACCGCATCCGGCTGACGTGGAGCCGGCTTGCTCGAGGCCGCTGCGTCCTCGCTGGAGGCCTTGGCTTGCGCTTCAGCCTCGGGCTCGGCCGGACGCGAAAGGATCCTCTCCGACGTCGACTCATCTACCACGGCGGGCGCAGGCGTTTCGTTGCTGGCCTGGGCGGCATCGGCCGGCGGCGCATCTTCGAGCTTCTTGCCGAAGACCTGCGTCGCCTCGAACAACGGTGGCGCGGCAGCGGGCTTCGGCACCTCCACCTGCTCGGCCTTCACTTCGGACGCGGCCACGGGCTCAGTCGTCCGTGCCGGGCCTGACAGCATCAACGCGCTCAACGCCGCGATGACGTGTTCAGGCACGGTCGAGGACGGAGCAACGACGGGCGCGGGCACAGCCCCGGTGTCCTCGCGCGTCTCGCCAGCCTCCACCTCGGGCTCGGGAGACACAGGCTCCGGAACGGTCTTCGCGCCTTGCGGCGGTGTCACCACCCGGGCCTTGCCCGGGCCTTCGTCATCCCAGGGGAACTCCGGCCCTCGCGGCGCCGCCGTCCGTCCCAGCTCCGCCCACTCGCCCAGCGGGACCTGCACCGTGGCGGCCCGGGGCGCCCACGCCGGCGAGGACGGCGCCGCCACCACCGGCATCTCCACCACCGTGTTGCCCAGCTCCGGATCCGACAGCGCCAGCGCGGACACCTCCACGGTCTTCGTCCGGGACTCCTCGTCCTCCGCCGGAGGCTTCGCCTTCGCCACCCGCTCGCGCAGCACGTCGAGCACGAAGCGGGCCCGGGCGTCGTCGGGCGCGTCCATCAACAACCCGTTGAGCACCGCCGCGGCGCGAGCTTCCTGGCCCGTGCGGCGCAACACCCTCGACAGCTGACGGCGGACCTCGCGGCGCACCTCGCCCCGCTCCGTGACCATCGCCGCGTCCAGCAGGGTGATGACCGCGCGCTCCGTGCCCGCCTTCAGCGCGCACCGCACCAGCACCGCCGCGAGCCGGGGCGTCATCGGCAGGGAGCGGCTGGCGGAGACCAGGCCGGAGTACGCCCGCGCCGCCTGCCCCTCCTGGAGCAGCCGGGCGGCATCCCGGCAGACCTGGGCCACCGCGCCTCGCACGTCGTCTCCCCGCGACCCCATCCCCGGTCCGCGCGAGGAGGGCTCCGGCGTCAGTGGGCCCTTGCCGTGTCTCCCGCCACCCATGAAGCCCCCAGTCTACACACGATGCGCGCGACGGGGGCACCCGTCCGCACCCACGAAAGCCCCCCGGTTTTCCAGGTTCTCAGGAGCCCTCCACGGCCACGATGGGCCCCTCCGGAACGCGCACCCCCGCCGCCTCGAAGAAGGCCCTCAGGTCGTCCGGCACCGGCGCCTCCAGCCGCAGCGGCCGGCCCGTGCGCGGATGGCCCAACTCCAACGCATGCGCGTGCAGCAGGCAGCGCGGCGCCACCAGGCTCCCCGCGCTCCCCGCGCCGCCATAGCGCGCATCTCCCAGGATGGGATGCCCCAGCGCCGTCAGGTGCGCCCGGAGCTGGTGCGTGCGGCCCGTCCGGGGCAGCAGCTCCACCAGGCTGAACGCCTCCCCCGCGAACAGCGTCCGGTAGTCCGTCCACGCGGGCACGCCGTTGGCCGCGCGGGTCGCCCGCCAACGCCCCGGCCGCGAGGGGTCCTTCGACAGGGGCAGGTCCACCGTGCCGCCCGCCTCCAGCCCCGGCCCCGTCGCCGCGAGGTAGCGCTTGCGCGCGGTGCCCTCCCGGAACGCCTCGGCCAGCGCGGAGGTGGCGGCCGCCGTCTTGCCGAACACCGTCACCCCGGAGGTCTCCCGGTCCAGCCGGTGCACCAGCCCCGCCTGCCGTCCCAGGTGCTCGCCCACCAGGTCCACCAGGCTGCCGCCCACGCGGCCTTCCGTGGGCTGCGCGTTGAGGCCCGCGGGCTTGTCCACCGCGAGGACGTCCGCGTCCTCGAACAGCACGCGCATGGGGGCGGCGGGCTTCGGAGCCTCCAGCGGGCTCTGCCCCGCCTCCTCCAGCACCACCGTCACCACCTGCGAGGGCAGGAGCTTCACGGCGCCGTCCCTCGCGCGCTTCCCGGCCACGTACACGGCCCCCACGTCCACCAGCCGCCGCACGTCCGCCACCGGCAGCGCCAGCTCCGCCGCCACCGCGTCCACCAGCGCGCGGCCCGCGTGCGCCCCTTCCGCCTTGAACGTCCGGCGCTTCATCGCGAGCCGGCCCCTTCCAGCAGGGATTCCCGGGGGGCATGCGGCCAGGCAACGGAGGGGAAGGACATGGCGCGACACTCTATGCGCGTGCTCCCTGCCCTGACGCGGGCTTCCTGTTACCTTCCGCGCCGCCATGGACCGCCCCCTGCTCTCCGTCCGGTCGCGGCTGGATGACTTCCTCGCCGAGCTGGCCACCCTCCAGTACCGCTACGGCGCCGGACTCTCCCCGGACCTCCCCGTCGCACGCCTGTACGCGTCCTTCCCGGAGCTGTCGTCGCCGGAGACCTTCGCCGCCGCCAACGAGGCGCTGGCCCGCGCGAAGGGCAAGGACGACCCCGACCCCGTCGCCATCCGCCGCATCTCGCTGGTGCGCGAGCTCATCGCCACCCAGGTGGAGGAGTCCCTCGCCCTGCCCGCGGCGGACGCCGTGGTCGCGCTGGAGGCCCGCTCCCACATCCCCGCGGACGACACGACGCTGTCGCTGGCCCAGGCCCTGTCCCAGCTGCCGCGCGAGTCCAACCGCGCCCGCCGCGCCCTGCTGGAGCGAGGCGCCGGCAACTTCCTCTGGGAGAACCGGGGCCCGTATGGCGACCGGCGCGACGCCACCCTCCAGACCGCGGAGGTGCTGGGCTTCCCGGACTACCCGTCGCTGCGCCAGGACGTCACCGGCATCGACGCGGGCAAGCTGGCGGAAGGCGCCGAGGAGACGCTGAAGCGCACCGAGGACGCCTACCGCGACGTGCTGGCCTACGTGCTGCGCAAGCTGGAGCCCACCCTGCGCCCGCTGCCCGGCGGCGAGGCCCGGCGCCACGACGTGCAGCACGCCCTGCGCGCCCCGTGGATGGACGCCCACTTCCGCCGCGAGGACACCGTCCCCGCCGTGATGCGCTGGCTGTCCGACTGGGGCCTCCACCCCAACGCGGGCAGCCGCATCCGCCTGGATGACGAGGCCCGCCCCGGCAAGGCGTCACGCCCCTTCGTCGCCGCCGTACGCGTGCCCCACGAAATCCGCCTGGTCCTCCAACCCCGGAGCGGCATGGACGCGCTGGGCGACCTGCTCCACGAGCTGGGCCACGCGTGGCACCTGGCGCACGTGGACGAGGACGCCCCCATGGAGCTGCGCCGGCTGGGGGATGCCTCCGTGACGGAGGCGTACGCCGCCACCTTCGAGCGGCTGCTCTTGTCCCCGCCCTGGCTCAAGCGCTACCTGGGCCTGCCGTCCGGCACCACGAAGGACGCCGTGCGCCTGGCCGCGTTCCAGGCCCTGGCCGTGCTGCGCCGCCACTGCGCGAAGCTGTCCTACGAGCTGTCCCTCAGCACGAAGGGCGCCTCCGCCGACCGCGCGGACGAGTACGCCGACGGCCAGCGCCGCGCCCTCTTCGCGCAGCCGCACCCGGGCTTCTTCCTGCATGACGTGGATTCACAGCTCTACGTCACCCGCTACCTGCGGGCCTGGGCCCTGGAGACCCGGCTCACCGCGTCCCTGCTGGAGCGGTTCAACGAGGACTTCTGGCGCAACCCCGCGGCCTTCGCCTGGCTCAAGGGGCTCTTCGCGCGGGGCGGCGCCGCCGACGCGGAGGGACTGGCCACGGAGGTCTCGGGCACGCCGCTGGCGCTGCCCGAGGCGGGAGCGCGCCTCGTGGCCATCCTCAACCAGTAGGGAATACAGCCCCCTACTTCTTCTTGGAGCGCAGCGCGCGGACGATCTTGTCCTTCGCCGCGTTGGCCGGAGCGACCTCGCGGGCCGGCGCCTTGGAGGCGTTGGCCGCCGTGCGCGTCTGGCCGGTGCGCGCGCGCATGGCCTTCATCAGCTGCATCTCGATGACGAGCAGCTCGTCCGCGAGCTCCGCGTTGGCACCGGCGGCGCGGGGCAGCGGCGCGCTCTTGCTGGGGGCGCCCGCGCCGTGGCGCATGCGCAGGGCCTTCTCTTCCTCGGCCGTCAGCGTGGTGGACTTCTCCAGCGCCGCCTTGACCTCTTTCGCGGTCAACGTGCTACTTCCGACCTTGCGCTCCATCTCCGCTCCCTCTGTTGTGCACGCCTGAACACCCGAGCATGTCAGATGCGTCTGGGCCGCAACCGACGAGGATTGTAGAGGACGCAAGAGGGCCGTCAAAATTTCTTCCAACAGGCCGCTGCCTGTCTGTAGCGACCCGCCCCACCCGCTACAGCTACAGGCGCATCCCCAGCCCCAGGAACGTGGAGCGCAGGCTCTGCCGCTCGCCGGAGAAGGGGGAGCCCCTGGCGGAGAAGTTCTGGTAGCGCGCCTCGGCGGACAGGAAGAGGTTCTGGCCCAGCTCCACGCCGACGCCGCCGCTCAGCTCCACGCCCACCTGGAGCACGCGGCGGCCCAGCGTATCCGGGGCCGTGGGCCGGGGCCGGGAGTGCGGCACCAGCAGGCTGGCCCCCACCCCCAGGAAGGGCCGCACCCGGGTGTCCCCCAGGGGCACCACGCGCACGGACATGGGCGTCACCTCCGTCAGGTGCCGGCTGGACGCCAGGTGCCCTCCCACCTCCACCACCG
>NZ_RAWL01000413.1:0-7522 GCF_003668885.1 Corallococcus sp. AB049A
CCTCGGAGAGGGACGCGGGCCTGCGCACGATGGGCGTGGGGGCCGGCGAGCCCGTCTCGTCTTCCTCCACCGGCCGGCGCACCACCGCCGTCGCTCCAGAGGAGGCATCGGCCTTCGCATCGGAAGCCCCGGCGGCGTCCTCGCCGGCTTCCTTCAAGCCCAGGGCCTTCACCAGGGGACGGGTCACCATCTCCGTCGCCGGTGCCGGCTCCGAGCCACGGCCTCCCAGCGGTTCCGGAGCCTCATCCTTCACGGGGGCGGAGGGGAGCGCCGTCTTCGCGGTGTCGTCGGTCAGCTTGGACGCGGACGCGGGCTCCGGCGGGGGCGCGGCTTCCTGGCTCGCGGCGGACTCGCGCAGCGGCAGGCCCATGACCATGGGGACTTCGTCGGGCCGCATGTCCGGCTCGGTCTTGACCAGCCGGGTGTCCATCCCTTCGTCCAGGGCCATGCCCATCACCACGGGCGCGTCCTCCGCGGCCTCCTTCGAGGGAGACGGGGTGGCTTCCTCGGGCGCGGCCTGCGCGGGCGGCTTGGGCGCCGGCGCGGGCTTGGACGCCTCCGGCATGCCCAGGTTCGCGAGCCGGTTGGTGGGCGTGCCCGTCATCGTGACGTCGGGCGGCTCGCTGGCGGCCTCCCTCGGGACGTGGCCCCGCTTCTCCAGCAGCGAGTCATAGAGGTCCAGCAGCTGACCCCGGATGAGGCCCGCGTCCAGCACCTTCTCCGCGAACGCGCGCCCGGCCTTGCCCAGCGCCACGCGGCGGGGCACGTCGCGCGCCAGGTCCAGGATGCGCTCGGAGAGGGCGCGGCTGTCGCCCGGGGGGAAGAAGATGGCCGCGTCCTTCGGGATCAGCTCGCGGGTGACGGGCAGGTCCGCGGCGATGACCGGCCGGCCGGCGGCCAGGTACTCGGAGACCTTGGCCAGCGGTCCACCCTGGAGCCGGTTGCGCTCCGAGTCGTCCAGCGGCAGCACGCCCACGTCCGCCAGCGCCAGCACCTTGACCAGGTCGTCGTGCGCGACGGGAGGCTGGAAGTCGACCTTGTCCTTGATGCCCAGGTCGTTGACCAGGTCCTCCAGGTGGGGCTTCCAGTCCGGGTGGTGCGCGCCCACCAGCGTCAGGCGCACGTCCACCTGCTGGGACGCGAGCGCCGTGGCGCGCAAGAGGGTGGGCAGGCCCTGCCAGCCCACGTGGCTGCCCAGGTACATCATGCGCAGGGGAGAGCCGTCCGGGGCGCCGAGCACCTCCGGGTCGTACGGCTTCAGGTCCACCGGCGCTCGAATCGTGCGCAGCTGGTCCTCCGCCGCCCCCAGCCCCTGGATGTACGCGCGCGTCGTCTGCGAGCCGGTGACGACGAGGTCCGCGTTCATCAGGCAGAACAGCTCCTGCCGGCGGATCTTCGACAGGAAGCGGCGGTCCCCGTCCGTCTGCGGATGGGTGTAGCGCAGCTCCTGGGACGGGAAGGTCTGCGCCTCATAGATGAGGCGGTAGCCGTAGTCCGCCTTCAGCTCGCAGAGCGCGTAGCCGCCGAAGGGGTCCGTGAAGTGGGCGAGGGCGTAGTCCTCGCTCTCCAGCTGCCGGCGCACGGCCCGTTCAAAGGACTGGATGCGCGACGCCAGGTCCCCGGAGCCTACCGGGACGCGGAGCAGCCGGGCGCCCTGGTACTTCTCGATATGGGAGTGGTCGGGCGTCTTCGCCGACAGCACCACCACGGAGAAGCGATCAGGCAACGCCTTCAGATACTCGGTCAGTCGGCGTGAGGAGCCAGACGGGCCGGGGATGACATCGAAGCTGCACAGGAGAAGTCTGGGCAGGTCACTCAAGCCGCCGCAGGATACTTGGACACGGGTGAGGTGTCATCGGCCGTGACAGAAGATGAAGGGGGTCAGCGGAACAACACATCCCGTGACGGATGCGTTGACCCCCTGTATGCCGCGTCATAACGAGGCGAGGTGTCCATGGATGAGCGGAAGGGCGTCACCGTGAGCTACCTGCGGCAGCTGGCCCGGAAATACCTCCGGGAGGGAGCTGGCGCGTCCCGCGGACGGGAGTTGGTCATCTCCCTGGCCGAGCGCATTCCCGCCCTGGGGCGGCTCGCGCGCATGGCCGGGCTGGCGACCTCCCGGCGCGGCTCCGGTGACGTGGGCGGCGAGGAGCGGAAGCTGGATTCCGGCCGGGTGGATTCCATCCCCACCTCCGAGTCCGTGCCCCTGCCTTCGCCGGAGACCGCCACCGCGCCGCAGGCACGGGAACTTTCCGAGGAGCCCATCACGGAGCCTGGCAGCGGCCCCAGGACGCGGCCCGCGAGGGTGGTGACGTTCCCCGCGCGCGTGAAGGCGCGCCGCGAGCCGGACGACGAGGACACGCAGCCCCTGTCGCCCGAGGCGCCGACGCCGCGCCCGTCGAGCGCCCCCAAGGGGGACGTGCCCGCCGCCGCGAAGCCCACGCCCCCGAGCGAGCCGGCGCATGCCGCCGAGCCCCTGGTGGAGGGGTTCTTCGTGACGAAGATGGCGGGGGAGAAGGAGGCGCGCCGCCACCACCTTCTAGAGGAGCAGGCGCCGCGCCTTCCTCCGGCGGACGCTTCACCGGAGCGCGACGAGCACCTGGCCATGCTGCCCCTGGACTACCAGGACGACGCGATGGTGCTGCTCGCGAGGGATCCGCACACGCTCTTCGTCTTCTGGGACTTCAGCGACGCAAGCCGCAACCGGGCGCTGGACGAGCTGCCGTCGCCCCGGGCCGTGATGAAGGTGTTCGACGGCGAGGGCGTGTCGCGCGAGGTGGACTTCGCGCTGGAGTCGCGCAGCTTCTATCTGCAGGGCATGACGCCCGGGCGCACGTACCGGGTGGAGGCGCACTTCGTCGGCTCGGATGGCCGGTCGCGCCGCATTGGACATTCGTCCAATAGGGCCACGCTGCCGCCGGCGGGACCGTCCGTGGACACGTCCATCCGGTTCCTGCGCATGCCGCCTCCTCCGGTGGTGGACCGGCTGCGCGCGGAGATTCCGGCGGCGGCGCCCGCTCGCGTCCCCCAGGTGCAGGAGCGCGAATACGTCACCTGGCGCCGGGTGCAGCTGCCGGGGAGCGCCGGGGTGGTGGACGTGCCGGAGGTCCACCGCGAGCGCACAGAGACCTATGTCGATGCGCCGCGAGCCCCGGGCGCGTCCGACCAGCGCTACGCGGAAGAGGCCTATCTGGAGAGCGCTCCGCGTGCTCCGGGGGCTTCGGACATGCAGTACGCGCGCATCGGAGAGGCGACGCTCGGTGAGGGCGCGGTGCTGGCTCCGTCACGTGCACCCGGGGCTTCGGATCAGCGCTACCTGTCCGTGGAGCGGGCTCCGGGGGCCTCGGATCAGCGCTACGCGGAGGGGGCTGCCTCCTCGTATCTGGAGGTGCCTCGCGCGCCGGGCGCTTCGGATCAGCGGTACGCGCCGGGTGGCGTTCCGGAGCACCGCTATCTGGAGGTGCCGCGTGCCCCGGGCGCTTCGGACCAGCGGTATGTGGCGGGCGGGCAGGGGGCCTTGGAGGTGCCGCGTGCGCCGGGAGGCTCTGATCAGCAGTATCTGAGCGTGCCTCGTGCAGCGGGAGCTTCGGACCAGCGTTACCTGACCGTGCCGCATGCGGCCGGCGCGTCGGACCAGCAGTACCTGACGGTGTCCCGGCCCGCTGGCGCTTCGGACCAGCGCTACCTGTCCGTGGAGCGCGCGACGGGAGCTTCCGATGAGAAGTACCTGACCGTGCCGCGCGCGGCGGGCGCTTCGGATCAACGCTACCTGTCGCCGGATCGCGCCACGGGCGCTTCGGATCAGCCATACCTCGCTGTGCCTCGGGCGGCGGCCGCTTCGGATCAGCGCTACCTGACTGGAGATCGCGCACGGGGGCTTTCGGATCAGCTTCATGTCGGTCCGCCGCGTGCGTCCGGGGGCGCGGATGCCCGGCCCGTGCCGGCTCCGGCGGGTGGGGCCCCGGTCGTCGCCGGTCCCTCGACGGTGGAAATGGCCTCGTCGGAGACGTGGCGGCCGTCGGAGCCCGAGACTCCCAAGGACCCGTGGACCTTGAACGTGGCGCGCGGCCCCACCGCGTCCGAGCAGCGTGCGCTCGACAGGGCCCGTGAGGCCGCGCGAACGGCCGTGCCCGCGAAGGCCGAAGTTCCGGCCACTCCGCCCGCGAAGGCCGCCGAGCCTCCGAAGGCGGCCACGACTCCCTCCGAGCCCAGGTCCCCGGGCTCGAAGACCTCCTCCAAGTCCCGGCCGTCGCGCCGTGGACGGAAGTGAACCCGCACGGCTTCTCCGACCGACCTATGAGCCTGGGCTCCCTCGCGCTGGTCCTTCACGCGCACCTGCCGTTCGTCCGCCACCCCGAGTACGAAGACTTCCTCGAGGAAGACTGGCTCTACGAAGCCATCTCCGAGACGTACCTGCCGCTCCTGCGCGTGTTCGACACGCTGGTCGAGGACCGCGTCCCCTTCCGGGTGACGATGACGCTCTCGCCCACGCTCGTGTCGATGCTCAACGACGACCTCCTGCGTGAGCGCTACGCGAAGCGGCTGGACTCGCTCTGCGAGCTGGGCGCCCGCGAGGTGCACCGCACCCGGGACGACCCCACCTTCCACCCGCTGGCCGTCTTCCACCGCGACCACTTCGAGTCGCTGCGGCTCGCGTACCACAACCACTACCGGCGCGACCTGGTGGCCGCGTTCCGCAGGCTCCAGGACTCCGGCCACCTGGACATCCTCACCTGCAACGCGACCCACGGCTTCCTGCCGCTCATGCAGCAGACGCCGGAGGCCGTGCGCGCGCAGGTGACGGTGGCCGCGAACCACTACCGCCAGAACTTCGGCCGCGACCCCGCCGGCATCTGGCTGGCCGAGTGCGGCTACTACCCGGGCCTGGAGCGCATCCTCGCCGCCGAGCGCATCCGCTACTTCTTCGTGGACACGCACGCGCTCACGGACGCCACGCCGCGCCCGCTGCACGGCCCCTACGCGCCCATCTTCACCGAGCCCGGCGTGGCCGCCTTCGCGCGCGACCCGGAGAGCAGCCAGCAGGTCTGGAGCACCGAGCACGGCTACCCCGGCGACCCCGTCTACCGCGAGTTCTACCGGGACATCGGCTGGGACCTGGACCTGGACTACGTCCGGCCCTTCATCCAGCCCACCGGCGACCGCAAGAACACCGGCTTCAAGTACTTCCGCATCACCGGCAAGACGAACGACAAGCAGCCCTACAACCCGGCCGCGGCCCGCGAGCGCGCCTGGGTCCACGCGGGCAACTTCCTCTTCAACCGCGAGCGCCAGTTCGAATACCTCGCGTCGCGCATGGGCGGCCGCAAGCCCGTGGTCGTCGCGCCCTATGACGCCGAGCTCTTCGGCCACTGGTGGTTCGAGGGCCCCCACTTCATCGACGCGCTCATCCGCCAGGCCGCGCGCAACCCCAGCCGCTTCCAGCTCATCAGCCCGCTGGACGACCTGCGCGAGCACCCGGAGAACCAGGTGGCCACGCCGCCCCTGTCGTCCTGGGGCGCGGGCGGGTACGCGAACATGTGGCTCGACGGGACGAACGACTGGATCTACCGGCACCTCAACCACGCCGCGCGGCAGATGGTGGAGCTGGCCCGGGACTTCCCGGACGCGTCGTCCCTCAAGCGCCGGGCGCTGAACCAGGCCGCGCGGGAGCTCTTGCTGGCGCAGGCCTCCGACTGGGCCTTCATCATGAAGACCGGCACCATGGTGGACTACGCCGTGCGCCGCACGAAGGAGCACCTGCAGCGCTTCCTGCGCCTGCACGACCAGGTGCGCGCCGGCACCGTGGACGAGTCCTGGCTCGCCCACGTGGAGGGCAGGAACAACCTGTTCCCGGAGCTGGACTACCGCGTCTATCGGCCTGGTTGAGCGGTCCGGGAACAGGCGGCCAGCCCGGGGGTTCACCTTCCGTCACCGGGCAATGTCGTTCCGGTTGCGGGGCTTCGTTTCCGCTTTAGGTTGAGGAAATCCATGACCCACACGCTCCCTCCGTTCCGTCGCAAGCTCGTGGCCGCCGTGCTGGTGCTGGCGTCTCCCACGCTTGCCCTCGCGCAGGCTCCCGCTCCCCAGCCGTCCGCGCCCAAGACGCAGGGGGCGGTCTCCGGTCAGGCCGGCAACCTCCAGCCCGCCACGCGTGAGGCCCAGTCGCTGGCCTCGCTGGCGCCGCTGGTGGATTCGGTGAAGTCCGCCGTGGTGAACGTGGACGTGCAGGCGAAGCCGCAGCTGCCGGAGGGCATGGAGGACAACCCGCTCTTCGACAAGTTCTTCGGAGGCAACGGGCGGGGCCGCGGCGGCCGCAGCGAGCGCGAGCAGATCCGCCAGGGCGCCGGGTCCGGCTTCATCATCGACCCCAAGGGCCTGGTGCTCACCAACAACCACGTCATCGAGGACGCGGTCACCATCACCATCCGTCTGGACGACGGCCGCTCGTTCACGGGCGAGGTGGTGGGGCGCGACCCGCTCACCGACGTGGCCGTGGTGAAGATCAAGGAGAAGGTGGATCAGCTCCCCACCGTGAAGCTGGGCGACTCCGACGCCGTGCGCGTGGGGGACTGGGTGCTGGCCATCGGCAACCCGTTCGGCCTGGCCTCCAGCGTGAGCGTGGGCATCCTGTCCGCGCGCGCGCGTGAAATCGGCGCCAGCGTGTACGACGACTTCCTGCAGACGGACGCGGCCATCAACCCCGGCAACTCCGGCGGCCCGCTCTTCAACATGAAGGGCGAGGTGGTGGGCATCAACACCGCCATCGTCGGCGGCGGCACGGGCATTGGCTTCTCCGTGCCCAGCAACCTCATCAAGGCGCTCCTGCCGCAGCTGGAGAAGGAGGGCGCCGTCACGCGCGGCTGGCTGGGCGTGGGCATCCAGCCCCTCACGCGCGAGCTGGGCCAGGCGCTGAAGCTGCCGGTGAGCGAGGGCGCCATCCTCACGCAGATCACCCCCGACTCCCCGGCGGCGAAGGCGGGCCTCAAGCCGGACGACGTGGTGGTGGCCGTGGACGGCAAGCAGGTGCGCTCCGACAGCGACCTCACCCGCACCGTGGCGCTCAAGAAGCCCAACAGCGTCGCGACGCTGAGCCTCTACCGCGACGGCAAGAAGCAGGACGTCAAGGTGACCATGGGCACCCGGCCGGACCTGGAGGGGTTGTCCAAGAAGAAGCCGGAGGTCTCCGACGAGCAGGACAGCTCGCGCCGCGTGGGCGTGTCCCTGCAGGACCTGGATGCCCGCACGGCGTCGCAGGCCGGCTTCACCGAGCGGGCCGGCGCGCTCGTCACGGACATCATCCCGGGCTCGCCCGCGGACCGCGCGCAGCTGACGCCGGGCATGCTGGTGGTGGAGGCGAACAAGAAGCCCATCGCGAGCGCGAAGGAGCTGGCCGCGGTCATCCGCGCCGCGCCCAAGGGCAGCACGCTGCTGCTGCGCGTGGCCGGTCCCGGTGGCGGGCGCCTGCTGCGCGCGCTGACGGTGCCTTGAACACGGAGGTGAACGAGGGGCGATGAGCGTCAAC
>NZ_RAWL01000414.1:0-7509 GCF_003668885.1 Corallococcus sp. AB049A
CCGCGCGACCCCCAGTGCATAGACAGCGTTGCGCCTCAAACCGTCGTACCGCGCGCGCGCCAGCGCCGTGCCTGGGATGAGTTCCTTGTATTGCTCGGGCGTCAGCGCCGCCAGCTCCAGCGTGCCCCGCGCGCTCGCGAGCCCCCGGCCCAGCAGCAGCACCACCACGCCCACCAGCGCCGTGAGGATGCCCGCCGTCGTCCGCGTGGAGGCGCGCTCGCGGCCCAGCACCAGGCTGGCCACGTACACGCCCAGCGGCGTGAGCGCGTAGAACAGCGCCGCGTGCGCCGCCGTGGAGCGCGACAGGCCGGAGAAGAACAGCGTCTGGTTCACCGGCCCGCCCATGAGCCCCAGCACCACCACGCGCGGCCAGGCATGGCGCGGCGGCAGCTTCGGCCCCGGCGTCAGCACGAGCAGCGCCACGAACGCGACGCCGCAGACGAGGAAGCGCCACAGCACCACCGTGAACGGCGACAGCTCCGTCATCGCCCGCTTCGCGGCCAGGTACGTGCCCGCGCTGATCAGCACCTGCAACGCCAGCGCGGAGTACACCCGCCCGAGCGGAGGCGTCACGGCTCCAGTTGCAGAAGCGCCCATCGTGCGGCGCTGCGTACCAGCTCGCTGTCGTCGCCGCTGAGTTTTTCGAGCAGTGGCCGGGCGTGCGCCTGCCGCGCGACCCCCAGTGCATAGACAGCGTTGCGCCTCAAACCGTCGTACCGCGCGCGCGCCAGCGCCGTGCCTGGGATGAGTTCCTTGTATTGCTCGGGCGTCAGCGCCGCCAGCTCCAGCGTGCCCAGCGACGCCACCGCGCGCGGCACGAAGCGCTCGTCGTCCGCGAACACCGGCTTGCGGTTCAGCGGGCACACCTGCTGGCAGATGTCGCAGCCGAAGATGAGGTTGTCGAACTTGAGCCGGAACGCCTCGGGCACGTCGCGGTCGCGGTTCTCAATCGTCTGGTACGACAGGCACGCTCTCGCATCCACCTGCCGGTTGCCCACGAGCGCGCCCGTGGGACACGCCATGAGGCAGCGCCGGCAGGAGCCGCAGCGGTCCGCCACCGGACCCTCCGGATACGCGTCCACCTCCGCGTCCAGGATGAGCGTGGCCAGCAGCACCCAGGAGCCGTGCGACTCCGTGATGAGGCAGCCGTTCTTGCCCACGTAGCCCAGGCCCCCGCGCGCGGCCCAGACCTTCTCCATCATGGGGCCGCTGTCCACGCCGCCATAGGTGCCCAGCCCCGGGTACCAGGCGTTGAGCGTCTTGCGGAAGGCCTTCATCCGGTCGCGCAGCGTGGAGTGGTAGTCGCGGCCGCGCGCGTACCGCGCGATGGGCGAGCCCTGCGAGGGCCCATCATCCCGCCAGTAGTTGTTCGCGAAGGACAGCACCGTGCGCGCGCCCGGCAGGAGTACGGACACGTCGAGCCGCTCTTCCGCGCGCGACCCCATCCAGTCCATGTCCGCGTCGTAGCCGGCCTCCAGCCACGACATCAGCGACGACGGCGGAATGGGCTCCGCTCGCGCGAAGCCGATGAGGTCGAAGCCCACGTCCTGGGCGAGCTGCCTCAAGCGGGCAGTGGGCAGTTGCGTCGCGTACACGGCTTACTTCGTCGGCTTTTCGGGGATCCACTTCACGTCCGGCAGGCCGGCGCGGAAGTTCACCAGCCGGGCCACCACGAAGAGCAGGTCCGACAGGCGGTTGAGGTACATGGCCACGGCGGGCGGAGCCTTGTCCTCACGCAACAGCGTCACCACCCGGCGCTCGGCGCGGCGGCACACCGTGCGCGCCAGGTGCAGCGCCGCGGCCGCGGGCGCGCCTCCCGGGAGGATGAAGTGCGTCATCTTCGGCAGCTCCTCCTCGTAGCGGTCGATGTGGTGCTCCATCTCCTCCACCCACTCCGGGCGCAGCTCCGGGATGTGGGCCGCCGCCTTGGTGTGCGGCGGCGTGGCCAGCACCGCGCCCACCGTGAAGAGCTGGTCCTGGATGCGCTGGAGCAGGTGCTCCAGGTCCGCCGGCAGCGGGAACGTGCGGACGAGGCCCAGCGTGGCGTTGAGTTCGTCCACCTCGCCGTAGGCGTCCACCAGCGCGTCGTCCTTCGCCACACGGCCGCCGCCGAAGAGGCCCGTCTCTCCCGCATCGCCGGTCTTCGTATAGATCTTCATGGCAGCCCTTCTTATAGCGATGCAACAGATGCAACGCCGTGCGGAGGTGACCCGCGATCTTTATTTTGATCACCCGTTCCACCCCGCCTAAGGAAAAAGCCCCATGCAGCCTTACCTGAGTCTGATGGAGCACGTCCTGACGCACGGGACGAAGAAGGGCGACCGGACCGGCACGGGGACGCTGAGCCTCTTCGGCCACCAGCTGCGCTTCGACCTCACCCAGGGCTTCCCCCTGGTGACGACGAAGAAGCTCCACCTGAAGTCCATCATCCATGAGCTCCTGTGGATGCTCCGGGGCGACTCGAACGTGCGCTCGCTCCAGGAGGTGGGGGTCACCATCTGGGACGAGTGGGCCAACGCCGACGGCAGCCTGGGCCCCGTCTACGGCCACCAGTGGCGCTCCTGGAACACGCCCGGCGGCGGCCACGTGGATCAGATGCAGCAGCTGGTGGACGGGCTGAAGAAGAACCCGGACTCGCGCCGGCACCTGGTGAGCGCGTGGAACGTGGCGGACGTGCCGTCCATGAAGCTGCCGCCCTGCCACGTCATGTTCCAGTTCTACGTGGCGGACGGGAAGCTCTCCTGCCAGCTCTACCAGCGCAGCGCGGACATCTTCCTGGGGCTGCCCTTCAACATCGCGTCGTACTCGCTGCTGACGCTGATGGTGGCGCAGGCCACGGGCCTCACCGCGCACGAGTTCATCCACACCATCGGTGACGCGCACCTCTACCTGAACCACGTGGAGCAGGCCCAGGAGCAGCTGAAGCGCGAGCCGCGTCCCCTGCCGCGCATGCGCCTGAACCCGGACGTGAAGGACCTGTTCGCCTTCCGCTACGAGGACTTCACGCTGGAAGGCTACGACCCGCACCCCGCCATCAAGGCGCCCGTGGCCGTATGAGCCCGCGCATCTCCGCCATCGTCGCCATGGCGGCGAACCGGGTCATCGGCCAGGGAAACACCCTGCCCTGGCGCCTGCCGCTGGACCTGGCCCGCTTCAAGCGCCTGACGATGGGCCACACCCTGATCATGGGCCGCAAGACGTACGACTCCATCGGACGTCCGCTGCCCGGCCGCACCACCGTGGTCCTCACCCGCCAGCGCGACTGGGCCGCCCCCGCTGGCGTGCGCGTGGCCCACACCGTGGACGACGCGCTGGCGCAGGCGGCGGGCGACAGCGAGGTCTTCATCGCGGGCGGCGCGGACCTCTACGCGCAGACGGAAGGCCTGTGGCACCGGCTCTACCTCACCCGCATTGAACGGGACTTCCCCGGCGACGCCTTCTTCCCTCCCGTGGACCTCTCCGGATGGAGGCTGGTGGAGGAGGACCGGTACCCGGAAGGCGACCTGCCCTTCGGTTTCTTCACCTACGAGCGTCAGGGGGAGCCCTTATTCCTGGAGTTTGCCGGGTGACCTACCGTGCGGGTTCCTGCCCCCTTCGTCCGCGAAGGGGTGCTGTAAGTTGAAATTGATTCGCAGAATTGAACGCCCGGGACGTGGTTGGTAGAAGACGGCCGTGAAACACGCCGCCTCCCTCACGCTGTGCCTGCTGCTTGCGCTGTCCTCCTCCGCCCGGGCTGAAGCCCCGGCCACCGACGAGGGGCGCACCTGGCACCGGTTGGTGGGCATCCTCCAGTACCTGCAGGCGGACTACCCGGCGGCGGTGTCGTCGCAGTCGGAGTTCGAGCTGACCGAGCAGAAGAGCTTCGCGGCGGAGGCGCTGGCGGCGGCGAAGGAGCTGGGCCCGGCGGCGGCCACGTTCGTGCCCCGCGTGGAGGCCATCCAGGCGCGCGTCAACGAGGCGAAGGACCCGGAGGGCGTGAGCCGCGACTGCGGGGACCTGGTGGAGAACCTGGTGCTGGCGGGCGGCCTGGCGCGCAGCCCTCGCGTGGCGCCGGACCTGGAGCACGGCAAGAAGCTCTTCCAGGCCAACTGCACGGCGTGCCACGGCGCGCAGGGCAAGGCGGACGTGGCCATCGCGGAGACCATGGAGCCCCGGCCGGCGAACTTCCATGACCCGGAGCTGATGCAGGACGGGCTCACGCCGTACAAGGCGTTCAACACCACCAGCTTCGGCGTGCCCGGCACGGCGATGCCGGCCTACCCCACGCTCACGGAAGAGGACCGCTGGTCGCTGGCCTTCTTCGTCTTCACGCTGCGCCAGCCGGAGTGCCAGGGCGAGCCGCCCAACGCGTCGCTGGAGCGGCTGGCCACGTCCACGGACGCGGAGCTGGCGAAGGCGTTCGGCGCGGACAAGGTGGCGTGCCTGCGCCGGCACATGCCGGACGCGGACGAGGAGAAGGTGCTGCTCAACGCGCGCGCCGCGGTGGGCCACGCGCTGCGGCTGGGCGCGGACGGGGACTACGCGGCCGCGAAGCTTGCCCTGCTGGACGCGTACCTCAACGGCCTGGAGCCGGTGGAGCCCAAGCTGCGCGGGCGCGACCCGGAGCTCACCCAGAAGCTGGAAGAGGCCTTCATGCAGGCGCGGCTCGCCGCCGAGCGCAAGAGCCCGCACCTGCAGGACGAGGGGCGTGAGCTGCTGTCGCTGCTGGACCAGGCGCGAAAGACGACCGGGAGCACCACGGACGTGCTGTCCGTGGCGTGGCTCACGCTGCTCATCCTGCTGCGCGAGGGCTTCGAGGCGACCATCATCGTCACGGCGCTGCTGGCGGCGCTGAAGAAGATGAAGGCCATGGACCAGGTGCGCGTGGTGCACGCGGGCTGGGTGTCCGCGCTCATCGCGGGCGCGCTCGCGTACATCATCGGGCGCAAGCTGCTGGCGGGCGCGCAGCGCGAGTGGCTGGAGGGCATCACGGCGCTGGTGGCGGTGGCCATGCTGCTGTACGCGGCGCTGTGGCTCAACGCGCGCGCCAACGTGAGCCACTTCATGGGGGAGCTGCGCCAGAAGATGCAGGGCGCGTTGGGCCGGGGCAGCACGGTGGGCCTGTTCGTCATCGCGTTCACGTCCGTGCTGCGCGAGAGCTTCGAGACGGCCATCTTCCTCCAGGGCCTGGCGGTGGACTCCGCGGCGGGCGTCGCCTGGGGCGTGGTGGCGGGCGTCGTGGCGCTGGGGGTGCTGGTGCTCTTCGTCAACCGCATGGGCTACCGGCTGCCCATGAAGACGCTCTTCAACGTCTCCACGGTGGTGATGGTGGTGACGGCGGTGATGCTCCTGGGCAAGGGCATCCACTCGCTGCAGGAGGTGGGCGCGCTGCCGCTGGTGCCGGTGCGCTTCATCTACGTGGACATGCTGGGGCTGTATCCGGACGCGATGTCGCTGGTGCCGCAGGCGCTGCTGGCCGTGGCGCCGCTCGTCTACCGGGCCCTGCGCCGCCGGCCCCGCGAGGAGACGCCGGCCTCCGGGGACGGGGCGACGCAGACGCCGCCGTTGCGGTAGCCTCAAGTCCTGGTGAAGCGCACACGGCTGTCCCCACTTCTTGTCCTGCTGCTCGTGTCGGGCCTGGCCTCCGCCCAAGAGGCCCCCGCCGAGCCGGCCCAGGCCCCCGCCGGGAGCCTCACGCCCCCACCCCTGGTGGGCGCGCCGGACGAGGACGTGCCTCCGCCTCCGGAGGTCCCCGCCGGGGACGGCGAGCTTCCGACGCGCGCCTCCGTGCCGCCCGAGGCGCTGCCGTCCGTGAAGGCCTCCCCTCCCGCGAAGGACCCGGTGCCGCGCGTGGCGGTGGAGGTGCTGAGCGGGACGGCGGGCGGCGTCGTGGGCGCGACGATTTTGGGCTCGGTGGGCTACCTGCTGGGTTCCGCCACGGTGGGCTGTGACGAGTGCCTGGTGATGGCCGCCGCGGGCGCCGCTGCGGGAGGCATCATCGGCATCCCGGTGGGCACGTACGCGGGCGGCCACTTCATGGGCGGACGCGGCCGGATGGGCCCGACGGTGGCCGGGAGCATGGTGGGCTGGGGCGCGACGTTCCTGGCGCTCACGCTGGTGAACAGCGGAGGCTCGGAGGCGCCGCCGGCGCTCAACGCCGCCCTCTTCATCCTCCCGGTGGTGGGCGCGAGCGCGGGCTTCGAGTTGTCCCACGGCAAGGTGCTGCGCAACGAGGCCGCGATGCAGGCGGCCCCCGCCCCGTCCGTGCAGGTGATGCCCGTGGCCACCTACAGCAGCAAGGGCCCGCAGCTGGGCCTCATGGGCAGCTTCTAGGAAGCCCCCACGCGGAACCAGGTGAAGGAGTCCTCGCGCACGCGGCCCTCCGCCACCAGCTTCTCCAGGGACGCCAGGGCGCTGCGCTCCGCCACCGGGTGCATGATGGGCGGCGTGTCCGCGTAGGCCGTGGCCACCACCTCCGCCAGCGTCGCTCCCGTCGCGGGCACCGCCTCCAGGATGAGGGCTTCGCGCTGGGCGCGGTGGCGCAGGTACTCGTTCAGCTTGCCCGGGCCGTCCGGCACCGGCGAGCCGTGCGCGGGATACAGCGTCGTCACCGGCCAGTCGCGCAGCCGCTTCAGCTGCTCCAGGTAGTCCACCATGTTGCCTTCCGGCGGGTCGATGACGATGGAGCCCACGCTCGCCACCATGTCCCCCACGATGGCCGACTTGCTGCGCGAGTCCACCAGGCACAGATGGCCCCTCGCGTGCCCCGGCGTGTGCAGCACGTGCCACCGCTGAACCATGGGCCCATCCAGGTTCAGCACCTCGCCGTCCTCCAGCAGCCGCTCCACCGGGAAGTCCAGCCGGTCCGCCGTGCGCGCGTGGCACCAGAGCGGAATGCCCAGCCGCTCCTTCACCGCGAGCGCCCCGCCCACGTGGTCGCCGTGGTGATGCGTGAGCACCACCGCCACCGGCCGCGCGCCTTCCGCCTTCAGCCCCGCCACCAGCGACAAGAGCTTCGCGTACTGCTTCACGTCCGACGAACCCGGATCCACGATGAGCAGGTCGCCCGTGCCCAGCACGTACGCGTTCGTGTGCGTCGCCGGCGGCAGCGTGGGCGTCTCCAGCGCCACCACCCGCACGCCGCGCTGGAACTCGATGCGCTGGGCCACGTAGCCCGGGCAGTACGGCGGCGTGCACAGCTTCGCGCGCGCGTCCGCTTCGTCCGTGAACTCCGACAGCACCTGCAACGCGTGCTGCGCGGGCGGATGCAGGAGCGCCGTGCCGTCACTCCAGCGCGACAGCCCGTCCTCCGGGCGGATCCACGCGCCCTCCGTCAGCTCGCCCGGGATGATGCTCGCCGCCTGCCCCTCCGGCAGCTCCACCAGATAGAAGCGCGTGTCGAAGCGCACCGGGATGGCTGGCGGCGTCACCCAGCGCCCCGCGGCCCGCAGGTCCTCCGCGCGCAGGGACAGCGTGTGCCGCGCCAGCCACTCGCTCCACTTCACCGTGCCCGCGAGCAGCCCTGCCCGC
>NZ_RAWL01000415.1:0-7432 GCF_003668885.1 Corallococcus sp. AB049A
GCGCCCGCCCCCGTCTCGAAGCGCCCCAGCGCCATGCCCACCGCTACGTGCCCGATGCTCGCCATGGGGCCGGACCCTAACGCACACGGGGCCCCGCCTGGAGGGCGCCCGTCGCGTGGGGTAGCCTCGGTGCTACATGCGGTTCCTGTTCTCACGCGCCCGTGTCGAAGCCACCCTGCAACGCCGTCTGGAGGAGTGGCGGGCCGACGTCGGCTCCTGGCTCAACATGACGCGCGTCGGAGCCACCACCGCGTGGCTCCTCCTGGCCGTGCTGGACGACTGGAGCGTGTCGCGCGGCGTGCTGGCGGCCTACATCGCGCTCTCCGCGGTGCTGTGGGCGGCGGCGCGCCGGGTGCCGGACCTGCTGCGGCGGCCCGCGCTGGGCGTGGCGCTGCTGGACATGCCGCTCATCTACTTCCTCCAGGCGCAGGCCATCCCCACCACCGCCAACGGCGTGCCCACCGCGCTGCTCACCCTGGGCGTGTACCTGGTGCTGGTGGTCATCGTGTCCATGGTGACGCTGTCGCGGCTCATCGTCGCGGCAGCCACGGCGCTGGGCATCGTCGCGGTGGCCCTGCTGTGCTTGAGCGCGGGCCTGACGCCCTCCCAGTTCCTGCCCGGCCTGGTGCTGGTGATGGTGCTCGCCTCGTCGGTGGCCCTCTTCATCAGCCGCACGGTGATGGGGCTCGTCACGGACGTGGTGCGCGAGGAGATGCAGCGCGAGCGGCTGGGCCGCTTCTTCTCCCCGGAGGTCGCCCGGCGCATCTCCGAGCGCGGCACCGACGGCGAGGCCGGCGAGCACCGCGAGGTGACGCTCTTGTTCTCCGACATCCGCGGCTTCACCACGCTGTCGGACCGGATGGAGAGCCCCCAGGTGGTGGCGCTGCTCAACGAGTACCTGTCGCGCATGGTGGAGGTGGTGTTCCGCCACGGCGGCACCCTGGACAAGTTCATCGGCGACGGCATCCTCGCGTACTTCGGCGCGCCCCTGGACCAGCCGGACCACCCGGAGGCCGCCGTCGCGTGCGGCCTGGCCATGCTGGAGGCGCTGGAGACGCTCAACCAGGAGCGCAAGGCGCGGGGCGAGTTCACGCTCGACATCGGCGTGGGCATCCACACCGGCCGCGTGGTGGTGGGCGCCGTCGGCAGCGAGCAGCGCCGCGAGTACACCGTCATTGGCGACGCGGTGAACCTGGCCAGCCGCATCGAGGGCCTGACGAAGAAGGTCGGCGCCCCGGTGCTCGTCTCCCACGCCACGCGCGAGCGCTGCCAGGACACCTTCGACTTCGAGGCCGCCGCCCCGCTGCCCGTCGCCGGCAAGCCGGAGCCCGTGGCCACCTTCCTGCCCCGGACGCGGGCGGCTGAAAAGACGACGGGGCCGGGAGTCGCCTCCCAGCCCCGCGAGTCACGGCGAACAGAGCGCGTGCGCTAGTACGCCTTGGAGAACACGATGCGGCCGGGCGACGGGTTGCCCGTCATCACGCACTTGCCCGGCTCCTGCTTGACGCTGAAGGGGCGGCAGCGCGTGGTGAGGCCCGTCTCCTCCTTGATGCGCGCCTCCGTCTTGGGGTCCAGGTCCCAGTGCGCCAGCAGGAAGCCGTCCTCCGCCTTCGCCTTCAGCTCCTCGTAGGAGTTGACCTCGAAGGTGTGCGAGTCGCGGAAGTCCCTGGCCTTCTGGAACAGGTCCTTCTGCATCTGGTCCAGCATGGCCTGGGCCTTGGTGGCGGCCTCTTCCAGCGACACGAACTCCTTCTGGCGCAGGTCGCGGCGCACCATCACGCAGGAGTTCTTCGCCAGGTCCTTGGGCCCCAGCTCGATGCGCAGACACGTGCCAATGAGCTCGTGCTCGTTGTACTTGAAGCCCGGCGACTTGGTGTCGTCGTCGTCCACCACCACGCCCAGGCCCGCCTTGCGCAGGTCCGCGGCCAGCGCGTGCGAGCGCTCCAGCACCGCGGTCTTCTCCGCGTCCGTCGCCTTGCCAGCGATGGGGATGATGACCACGTGCGTGGCGGCGATCTTCGGCGGCACCACGAGGCCCGTGTCATCCGAGTGCGTGAGGATGAGCCCGCCGATGAGGCGCGTGGAGGAGCCCCACGACGTCTGCCACACGTGGTGCTGCTGTCCGTCGCGGCCCTGGAACGTGGTGTCGAAGGCCTTGGCGAAGTTCTGGCCCAGGTTGTGGCTGGTGCCCGCCTGCAGCGCCTTCTTGTCCTGCATCATCGCCTCGATGCTGTACGTGCGCAGCGCGCCGGCGAACTTCTCCGACTCCGACTTGCGCCCCGGCAGCACCGGCATGGCCAGGTAGTCCTCCGCGAACGCGCGGTAGACCTCCAGCATCTGCAGCGTGCGCTCCTCCGCGTCCGCCTCCGTCTCATGGCAGGTGTGGCCCTCCTGCCAGAGGAACTCCGTGGTGCGCAGGAACAGGCGCGTGCGCATCTCCCAGCGCATCACGTTGGCCCACTGGTTCACCAGGAGGGGCAGGTCGCGGTAGCTCTGGATCCACTTGGAGAAGCTGCGGTTGATGATGGTCTCGGAGGTGGGCCGGATGACGTACGGCTCCTCCAGCTTCGAGCCACCCGCGTGCGTGACGATGGCCAGCTGCGGGTTGAAGCCCTCCACGTGCTCGGCTTCCTTCTTGAGGTAGCTCTCCGGGATGAGCAGCGGGAAGTAGGCGTTCTTCACGCCCGTGTCCTTGAACATCCGGTCCATCGTCCGCTGGATGTTCTCCCACAGCGCGTAGCCGTTGGGGCGGATGACCATGCAGCCCTTCACGTCCGAGTAGTCGGCGAGCTTCGCCTTCTGGACCAGGTCGACGTACCACTCGGAAAAGCCCTTCTCGCGGGGCGTGAGCTTCTCGGCCATGTGCTTGGGAACCTTGCTAGGGGATGGAAAGTGAGGGGTTGCCTACGCCGGGATGTTCCGGAAATCAACGCCCGACCGAGGCCGGACTCGTCCCCTGAACGCCGTCCGTGCTTGGAAAACGACCCGCCATGCCCACGCCCCCTGACGCCGCTCCCCGCAGGCTCGCCGACGACGTGCACGTGTTCGACGCCCCCTTCCTCCTCTTCGGCATCCCCGTGGGGGGCCGCATGACGGTCCTCCGCCTGCCGGACGGTGGGCTGTGGGTGCACTCGCCTGTCGCCTTCACGCCGGAGCGGCGCGACGCCGTGGCGGCCCTGGGGCCGGTGCGCTTCCTCGTCGCCCCCAACCTCTTCCACCACCTGCACCTGCCGGACTGGTCCGCGGCCTTCCCGGACGCCCGCGTGGTGGCGCCCGCGGGGCTGCGCGCGAAGAAGCCCGCGCTCAGAATCGACCTGGAGCTGGACGACACCCCCGACCCCGCCTGGGCCCCCGTGATTGAGCAGATGCACGTGCGCGGCATGCCCCAGCTCAACGAGTTCCTCTTCTTCCACCGCCCGTCCCGCACCGCCATCGTCACCGACCTGGCCTTCCACTACCGGCACGCGGAGGGGCTGAAGCTGCGCGCGTACCTGTGGGCGGACGGCGTCCTGGGGAAGTTCGCCGCCCCGCGCTTCCTGCGCCTCTTCGCCAAGGACCGGGAGGCCGCGCGCGCCGCCGCTCAGCGTGCGATGAAGTGGGAGGTGGAGCGCGTCATCGTCTGCCACGGCCAGGTGCTGGAGCACGGCGGCCAGAAGGCGCTCCACGACGCCTTCTCCTGGCTGTAGGGCGCGCTTCGCCCCGAAGTCACGGAAGGGTGTCGCCTGCTGCACTCCTCGCCGCGCTGCGCTACAAGGGAGCCTCCTCGTCTTTCCTGATTTTCCCCCCAGGAGGTTCCTCTCATGCGGTCCATTCTCTCGTCCGTGGGCGCGGTCGCGGTGTGCCTCGTCGCGGGCTCCGCGTTCGCCAACTCCACCGGCATCACCGGGCGCAGCGGCAAGCAGAACGGCCTGTCCTGCACGGCGTCCGGCTGCCACGGCGGCGGCTCCAGCACTCCCACCGTGACGCTGGAGGGGCCCACGGCCCTGAGCGCGGGCCAGACGGGCCAGTACTCGCTGATCATCACCGGCGGCCCTGGCGTGAAGGCCGGCATGAACGTGGCCGTGGACGGCGCGACGCTGACCGCGGGCTCGGGCTCCAAGGTGGTGGCCGGTGAGCTGACGCACTCCTTGCCCAAGGGCTTCACGGACGGCTCGGCGCGCTTCGACTTCTCGCTGGTGGCCCCGGCCACCAACGGCACCTACAAGGTGTTCGCCGCTGGCAACTCCGTGAACGACAACAAGCTCGAGACTGGCGACGCGCACGCCAACGCCACGCTGGAGGTCGTCGTCACGGGCGGCAGCGACCCGGCGCCCATCAAGGAGGACGACGAGGGCGGCTGCTCCGCGGCCACCAGCGGCGCTCCGGCGGTGCTCATCGCCGTGTTCGCGGCGCTGGCCTCGCGCCGCCGCCGTCAGTCCCGCCAGGGCTGAAGCGGAGCCTGACGCCCGCCTGCCCTCCGGCCGTGCCCCGGGGGGCGGGACGACAGCGCGAGGGCGGGCGGCCTACCATCGCCCCCCCTGATGCGAACGATGCGAACGAGCCCCCTTCTGACCGCCCTGTTCGTCGCGGGATCACTGGCCTGTGCCTCCGGTTCCGCGGTGCGTCCGACCCTGTCCTCGGGCACCACCCCCGTCGCGGTGGCCCCGAAGCGCGACGCGGGCGCCCTGCGGGTGATGACCTTCAACATCCAGTCCGGGCTGAAGG
Source organism: Corallococcus sp. AB049A (assembly GCF_003668885.1). Lineage (NCBI taxonomy): Bacteria > Pseudomonadati > Myxococcota > Myxococcia > Myxococcales > Myxococcaceae > Corallococcus > Corallococcus sp. AB049A. Next base: position 4,705 of record NZ_RAWL01000415.1, read on the forward strand.
GCCTGGACCGGGTGGCGGAGGTCATCCGTCAGGAGGGCCCGGACGTCGTCGCGCTGCAGGAGGTGGACGTGGGCTCCACGCGCGCGCGCGGCGAGGACCAGGTGGAGCGGCTGTCCGCGCTCACCGGCCTGAAGTACCGCGCGCACTTCGGCACCACGCGGCTGTATGGCGGCGCGTACGGCATCGCGCTCCTGTCGCGCTATCCGCTCCAGTCGCTGGCGCAGTACCCGCTGCCCACGCCCAAGGGCGCGGAGCCGCGTACGCTGGCGCACGCGGTGCTGGACGTGGACGGGCGCGAGGTGAGCGTCTACGCCACGCACCTCATCCGCCGGCCGTTCAACGGCGCGGCGCGCGTGCGCCAGAGCGTCTTCATCTCCCAGCTGCTGGCGAAGGACCCCCGGCCGCGGCTGCTGATGGGGGATTTGAACGACGACCCGGACTCGCGCCCGGTGCGCCTGCTCAGCCGCCAGCTGCGGGACGTGGCGCGCGTCACCCGCTCCGACGGGACGGGCACCTACCCCATGCCGCTGTTCCTGAAGTCGCTGCGCATCGACTACGTGATGGCGTGCGGCGCCTTCACGCCGGTGTCCACGCGCGTGCTGCGCGTGGGCGCGTCCGACCATTACCCGGTGGTGGCGGACCTGCGGCTCGAGCCCGCCCAGGCTCCGGTCGTCGTCGCTCCGGCCGCCAGGGCCCCCAATGGCCCGGCCACGGCGGCGGCGGAGCGCTGAAGGCTTTTCAGCCCGGGGTGGGCAGGGTGAAGCGGTAGAGGACCTCCATGTCCCCTCTGCTGAAGCCCTTCACCACCTCGTGGTGGATCTCCTTGCGGCCGCTCAGGTACGCGAGGCCTCCGGCGGCGAAGCCCATCACCGCGAGCTCGAAGTAGACGTGCGGCCGGGGCACGCCGGTGATGCGCAGCTCCACGGAGTCGCCCTGCAGCTGCGCGGTCAGCTCGCCCTCGGTGAAGTAGCCCTTCCAGATGCCGGGGGTGAAGAGGGCGAAGCGGCGGAAGTCGTCCTTGCCGAACATCGTCTTGAGCTGGCCCTGGCTCAGCGCGTACTCGGCGGACTTGATGCCGTATTGCCAGTAGGCCTTGCTGTCGCCGCCATAGAACCGCTGGGTCATGGCCTCGTTGAAGCGCAGGAAGGCCTCCGCCGGGATGCGCGACACGGGCATGATGAGCTGTCCGAAGATGGGGTCCCGCTTCGCCTGCTCCGCGACGAAGGCCTTCCATGCCGGTTCGCCGAAGGCCTGCACCATCATGGTCTGCCGAGCCAGGAATGCGACGCCTTTGACATCCATCCGTATGCCTCCCACCGGCCGCTCCGGGTTCGACGCGGACCCCGGCCGGGCGTGGCTCACATTGTGTCTCCGAGCCCCCCTCCCGGGCGATACGCATCGTGACAATTCGCCGGGCCGTCCGTTGGGCCCAACACGGTGAAACCTGTCTTCATGGACACACTGCTTCACTCAAGGCGTATCCGGAGCCGCGGGATGTCCGGTGCAGGACTAGGTTCCCGGCGGTGCGGCCTCTTGCCCTTCTTCCCAGACCCGGACGTGCGCGACGGGCGGTGCTCCTGTGCGCGGGCGTGCTCACGGGCGGCGTCTTCGGGTTGGCCTTCTGGGTGGACCGCTTCGGCCGGCGCGAGCGCGTGACGGACGCGGACGCGCTGGTGGTGCTGGGCGCGCGGGTGCTGCCGGGCGGTGTGCCCTCCGGCGCGCTGGTGGCGCGCGTGGAGCAGGCGGCGGCGCTCTATCACCGGGGCGTGGCGCCGTGGCTGCTGCTGTCCGGGGGCGTGGGGGCCCATCCGCCGTCCGAGGCGCGCGTGATGCTCCAATTGGCGGTGGCGGCGGGCGTGCCCGCGTCCGCGTGCGTGCTGGAGGAGGACAGCCACTCCACGGAAGACAACGCGCGGTTCAGCGCGCGGCTGTTGCGCGAGCGTGGGGCGCGCCGGGTGCTGGTGGTCTCCGACCCGTATCACCTGCTGCGCGCGCGGCAGGGCTTCCGGCGGCAGGGCCTGGAGGTGGCCACGAGCCCGGCCTCCATCGCCGGGCGGATGCGCGCGGTGGACCGGGCGTACTGGACCGTGCGCGAGGCGTTCGCGCTGCTGCTGCACCCGCGCCTGTTGTGGGCGCGGGCACCGGGAGGGCGCTGAAGGCCTCAGGTCCCCGAAGCGGGGGTGTCCGGAGTACCGGCGTCCATCTTGGTGAGCACCTTCTCCAGGACCCGGAAGAGGGCCTGGCGGTCGTCCGGGTCGAGCATGCCCAGCACCACGCCCATCGCGCGGTGCATGGAGCGGTCGAGCTTGCCGAAGGTCTGCTTGCCCTTGTCGGTGAGCCGGCAGCGCACGATGCGCCGGTCGTTCTCACCGCGCTCCCGGACGATGTGGCCTTCGCGCTCCAGGCGGTCCATGACGCCGGTGACGGTCTTTTCGGTGACCCCCAGCCGCCGGGCCAGCTCGCCCATGGTGAGCGAGCCGTCCAGGCCCAGCCACAGCAGGGCGTGCACCTGGGGCGGCGTGAACTGGTGCTGCTCGCAGGTGCTGGCGATGGGGTCACGGAGTGAACGGCGACGGCCCAGCGAGAACATCAACTCCTGCATCCGGTCGATGTCCTTCGAGAGCGCTTCATCCTCTTTATGGATATTCCGTGACACAGAGTATTCATTAGCGGCGGGGGGAGAGCGGGTCAACTTGTAGGCTCGGGATGGCTTCCGGCGGGGCTGGGG
>NZ_RAWL01000416.1:0-7429 GCF_003668885.1 Corallococcus sp. AB049A
ACGTGGGGTGGGGGGAGCGTCCCCGCGTCAGTAGCCGACCGAGTTGAAGAGGAACGGGTACGTGATGATGACTTGGCCGCCCTTGGGGGCTGGGAACTGCCAGCCCTTCAGGCTGCTGAGGATGCACGCCTCGACGGAGGCGTTGCGGAGGGTGGAGGACTTCGTCTTGGCGGAGGCGACGCGGCCGTTGAGCCCGATGGCCCACTCCAGCACCACCTTGCCGGCGAGCCCGGGGTCCTTGAGGAGCGCGCGCTCGTAGCAGCCGTGCACTTCGTTGAGGTGGCTGTTGATGACCTTGGCCACGGCTTCACGGTCCACGGTGCCCTGGGTGGAGGAGATGCTGCGCGCGGTGGCGCGCGTGACGGTGCCGCCCACCGCGCCCTTGCCCACGCCGCCCGCGCCCAGCGCGCCAATGCCGCCGCCGCCCTTGCCGCGCAACAGCTCCGCGCCCAGGGTGGCGCCGCCGCCCTTGCCGCCGCCGCCCAGGCCGAACGTGCCCAGGCCCGCGTTGGCGATGGGCGCCTTCCCGATGAGGCCCGCGAGCTTGTAGTTGGTCTGCTTGGCGTTCTTGCTGCCCGGGCCGCTGCCCAGCTTGTCCACGGCGGCCAGCAGGTCGTTGGCGGCGGGGCCCGCGGCGGACAGCTTCGCGAGCGCCTTGAGGGCCTTGCTCTCCGGCGCGGCGGCCACGGCCTTGGGGACCTGGACCTCCTTCACCGGCTTGGGAGGCGCCTTCTCCGCGACGACGGGCTTGTCCTTCACGGGCTCCTTCTTCTTGAGGGACTCGAGCTTCTTCTTGGCCTCTTCCTTCTTCTTGGGCTCGGGGGCGATGAGGCGCAGCGCGACGGGCGGCAGGTTCTTCTGCGTGAAGTCCGCGGTCGCGGGGCCTTGGGGCCGGGTGGCGATGAACCAGCCCAGGCCGCCGCCGAAGATGGCGAGGAAGAAGAGGGTCAGCCAGGGCAGGCCCTTGAGCGGGTTGACGAAGACGCGCTCGGGGGCGGGGGCCGCGTAGGCGACGAGCGACATCTTGCCCTGGGTGAGGCGGGCGGCGGCGCCGTCGCGCAGGGTGACGAAGCGGCGGCTGCCATCGGACTCGAGCGCGGCGGTGGTGACGGGGGCGAAGCGGCCGTCTGTGTTGGCCTTCTCCACGTCGGTGCCGGGGGGCACGAATAGGCGGTAGTTGCCGTTGACGGACTCGGCGAGGGTGAAGTCGTCAGCGCCTTCGGGGAGGGAGAAGCCCCACAGCGGCATGGGGGCCAGCTCGTCCACGGCGGCCTTCACGGGCTTCTTCGCGTCCGGGGCGAAGCGGCGCGCGTCGCGGCGCACGGCGCCCCAGTACAGCTCCAGGTAGAGCTGGGCCGCGCCCTTGCCCGGGCCGATCCTCGGCGCGTGCGTGGGGCGGGTGGCCGGGGCCGCGTCGAGGACGATGGGACCGGCGGTGGGCGCGGGGACATCCGTGTCCACGTCCGCGAGCAGGTCGTCCGCGACGAGCAGGCTGGGCATGGCCTCCGAAGGAGGACGGCGCCGCGCGGAGGGGACGGTGCCCACGGGCACGGCGGGAGCCGGAGCGGCCTTCGGGGCCGAGGGCTGCGCGCGCGCGGCCTGCTGGGCCTGCGCGGCCTGCTGTGCCTGCTGCTGTGCGTATGCGGCCTGCTGCGCCTGTTGCTGCGCCAGCGCGGCTTGCTGTGCCTGTTGCTGCGCGTATGCGGCCTGCTGCGCGTGCTGCTGTGCCACCGCGGCCTGCGGCGCCTGCGCGGCACGCTGAGCCTGCTGTTGTGCCAGTGCGCCCTGATGTGCGTGCGCGGCCTGCTGCTGCGCCTGCGCGGCCTGCTGAGCTTGAGCCGCGCGCTGAGCCTGCTGCTGGGCGTGCGCGGCCTGCTGGGCCTGCTGCTGTGCGTATGCGGCCTGCTGCGCTTGCTGCTGCGCATACGCGGCCTGCTGAGCCTGCTGTTGCGCCAGAGCGGCCTGCTGGGCCTGCTGCTGTGCGTACGCGGCCTGCTGCGCGAGCGCGGCCTGCTGTGCGGCGTACGCGGCCTGCTGCGCCTGCTGCTGGGGCGCGAAGCCATTCGCGGGAGCGCCGAACGCGTGCGGCGGAGGCGCGGCGGGCGGAGCCCCAGCACCTCCGAGCAGCGCGGCCACCTCCGGCGGAGGCTGCGGCTTGGTCTCCACGGGACGCTGGTTGAGGATCCGCGTCTTCAGGACGAACGGACCGCACAGCACCTCGTCCACGGAGCGGATCTCACAGGCGGTGACCTGGTGCCCGTTGACGAAGACGCCGCTGGTCCCGCCGCCCGCGTCCTGGATCGCGGCGCGGCCGTTCTGGAAGTACAGCAGCGCATGGCGCGGCGACACGGACGCGTCGTCCAGCCGCAGGTCCGACGACGCGTCGGATCCGAGCGCATAGGTGCCGGGGACGAAAACCTCCGTGCCCACGAGGAGTCCGTCGCGGAGGATGACGACTTGCAGGACGCTGGGCTGGCCGCTCAACGGTGACGCTCCCTTCAAGGGGGTGATGGGCGGTACGGCCCTACTGATCGTAGACGGTGGCGAGCGTCTCCGAGCGGAAGCTGTCCCGCTCGCGAAGCATCGACCGCGTCTTCAATTCCTTGCGGTCATACAGATACACGGCGCCGGACTTGTTCGTCTGGCCCTGGATGAGACGGTCGTCGAAGTCGATGCGCGACGGCCCGCGCTGCGGAGGCGCGGACGACGCGGTGGCCGAGGCATCCCCCGTCACCGGATCCGTCACGGCCGAGTTCGACTTCGTCTCGATGCGCGGCGGAGTCTTGCTCGAGCCCTTCTTGGCCTTGGGTGCCTTCGCGGCCTTCGTCTTGGAGGCGCGTGCACGCCCCTGGGCCCAGGCATCGTTCGCGGGGGAGAGGGGACCGAAGCCGAGCACGCTGGCGACGGCACAGAAGAGGAGGAAACGTCGCATCATCAACAGGTTAAGCGATGCGAGCCCCGACCTGTCAACGCACACTCCAGTCCCATGACAGGGCCCGTGCGATCAGGTGTGGGGGGCAGTCCACCTCACCTGGGGCGGGCACTCCACGACTCGCGCGGATTCGTTCCGGGATGCTGGAAACGTCGCGTGGGGTTCCCTCCGCACAGCGCCTCCCGAGCATGCGAGCAGACGTGGCGCGAAGTCATCGTGACACGGTGGGCGAATGGAGGATGCTCGCGCGCGGGAGGCATGCACACGCGTGAAGGGTGACATTCGCAGGCTGGAGTGGATCGCGACAGGCCTCGCGGTCGTGGCCGTCCTGGGCGTCCTGGCCATCGTGATGATGCCCCAGGAAGCGCCAGGGCCTCCCGCTCCGCCCGAGCCGCGCCCCGTCCTCCAGGCCGTGGGTCCGAAGCTGACCAGCAACCAGACCTCGCAGCCGCTCTCCCTCTATGGTGAGAACCTGGTGCCGGGCCTGCGGCTGGTGCTGGGCGCGCCCCTGTCTCGCGAGGTGCCGCTCAAGGTGGTGGACGCGCGCCACGCCTACGCGAGGCTTCCCGCGGACCTCACGCTCCCCCAGGGCACGTTCCAGACGGACGTGCAGCTGTCGCTGGCCGCGAGCACCGGCCCCACGCCCACGGGCACCGCGCGGCTCACGCTGGTCAACGACGCGGCCTTCCCGGACCTGATGGCGATGGCGCTGTCTCCGGACGGGCGCACGCTCTTCGTCGCGTCGCCGCCCACGGACACGGTGTTCGCGCTGGACGTGGAGGCGGGCCGCGTGGATCCGATGGCGGTGGGGGACGGGCCGTCCGCGCTCGCGACGTGGACGGACGCCGGCGGGCGCCCGTGGCTGGGCGTGGCCCACCAGTGGGGCGGGGGGCTCTGGCTGTACGCGCTGGACGCGCCGGAGCGGAAGGCCCGCGTCGTCCCCGCGCCGGTGGGCGCCTGGGGCCTGGAGGTGGATGGCGCGAAGGGCATGGCCTTCATTGCCGAGCACGTGAACGACGCGGTGCACGCGCTCGCGCTGGAGGATGGCCGCGAGAAGTGGGTCCGGGCCGTGGATCCGAACCCGCGCGCCCTGGCGCTGACCGGGAAGTTTCTCGTGGTGGGCAGCCTCCAGACGGGGGAGGTGGGGCTGATCGACTCCATCAGCGGCCGGGATTTCGCGCCCACGGTGCCCATGCCGGGCGTCCCCATCATCGGAGGGCCCACGGAGGCCTTCTCCGCGCAGGTGATGGGCGGCAAGGCGGCCCGGGCGCTGGTCGCGAGCGGCCGGCTCAACCGCGTCTTCATGTCCAGCCTGGGGCCGAACGTGGGGCCCAACGCCCAGCGCATGGAGGTGAGCGCGAACAGCGGCGTCGCGGTGCTGGACCTGGACCATGAGCAGGTGGTGCGGCACCGGGGCTTCGGCGCGGGCGTGACGGAGGGGCTGGCGCTGGATGACCGCGCCGGGCTGCTCTACGCGGCGGACGTGGGCCTGGGGCAGGTGCGGGTGCTGGACGCGAACGCGCTGGTGAAGAGCGACGCGGCGGCGCGCGGGGCGGTGCTCCAGGCGCTGCCCATCCCGGCGCCGGAGGGCACGCCGTTCATCCGCCCGGCGGAGGACCTGGGGACGAAGGGGAGGGCGGGGCTGGAGCTGCACTCCGGGCCCCGCTCCCTGGCGCTGGCCCCGGACGGGCGCACGCTCTACGTGCTCAACCGCTTCACGGGCACGGTGGCGGTGGTGGACGTGCGCGAGGCGCGGACGGGGAAGGCGAGCCTGGTGCGCCAGTGGCCGGTGGTGGACGTGCGCTCGCGCGAGCAGCGCCGGCTGGGCCAGGTGCTCTACTTCACGGACGTGGGGCGCACCGGCATGAGCTGCGACGCGTGCCACATCGAAGGGCACACCGGCGGCGTCTTCTTCGAAAAGACGCGCCCCATGCGCATCTACCGCTCCACCACGGCGCTGGGCAGCCGGGACACGCCGCCCTACTTCACGCCCGCGAGCACGCGCAGCCTGGCGGAGACGGCGGAGACGGTGGGCGGGCGCAACCGCTACCACAACCCGGATCCGCTGCCGTCGGAGGTGGAGGCCCTGGCGCTCTACACGTCGCTCCTGTCCACGCCGCCCAACCCCTACCGGGACGCGGACGGCGCGCCGCTGGAGACGGTGACGATGCCGGACGGGACGAAGGGCCGTCCCTTGAAGGGGCTGGCGCTGTTCGAAGGCAAGGCCCGGTGCACGGCCTGCCACCCCGCGCCGCTCTTCACCCTGGACCAGGACCCCGCGACGCGGGGCCAGTACCTGGACGTGGGCACGCCCATCGCGCTGGAACTGCGGCCGGAGCAGCAGCAACTGGTGAAGGGCGCGGCGGCGCCCTCGCTGGTGGGCACCTGGGACGTGTGGCCCCTGCTGACGAGCGCCACGATGGGCTATGCGGTGCAGGGCGACCGGCTGGTGGCGGCCGCGCGCTTCCCGCTGCGCATGCTGGTGGAGCGCTCGGGGCCGGAGCACGGTGCCACGCAGGACCTCACTCCCCAGGAGCGCGACGACCTGCTCGCCTACCTGCTCACGCTGTGACGTCTAGCGCGGTGAAGGGCATCATCACCGCGGCCCGGGCCCACGTGGCCAGCGCCTCGCGCAAAAGGGGCCAGACGCAGAACGCGTAGCCCACCTCCACCACCAGCGGGCCCGTCTTCGACACCTGCACGACCTCCTCCATGGACACCGCCATGCGCGGATCGTGGCTCTTCACCTCGCGGTTGTGAGCCATCGCACCCGTCGCACCCAGCGCCAGCACGAACATCGCCACGGTCCCGTCCAGCTTCATGTGCTGCTCCTTGGGGATTGAACTGCATGGCCAATGCCTTTCTTGTCCCGGGAATTGGAACAATCCCGGCGAGAGCAGGAATTCGTCCGAGCCTGATTCCAGGCAGGATGTGGACATTCCAGCCTGGGTGGCGGCGTCCTTTTCCCTTCCGGCGCGAAAGGGCAGCCCCGTGTCGGGCCCTTCACGCGGAACCATCCCGCGCGTCGCTTGCTTCGGAAGGGGGGGCTGAGGTCTACAATCCAACGAATGCGTTCCTCCCCCCGGGTCGCCTGGCTCCTGCTTTCCTCGCTGTGGCTGTCGTGCACCGACGCGGGGCTCTATTCGATCAACGACCGCGCGGGCGGCTCGCGGGACCGCGCCAACTTCGAGGGTGACCTCTGCGTCCCCGAGGCCACCGGCGACGCGTTCCCCGTGAAGGTCGTCTTCGCGCTCCAGGGCGGCACCGGCGTGGAGCCGGAGGTCGTGGGCTACGCGGTGGACGGGCTCACCACGCTCACCTCGCGCTACACCGGCCCGCAGGTGAAGTTCGGGCTGGTGGCGTTCCACTCGGTGGCCACCGGCCTGCAAGGCAGCTTCACGGACGCCGCGGCCTTCCAGTCCATCCTGCCGCGCTACGCCAGCTACCAGCAGCAGGGGCCCATCAGCATCCGCTCCGCGCTGCGGCTGTCCAAGAGCCTCCTGTCCGGCGACATGCAGGCCGCCTGCAGGGGCGAGGTCGCGCGCTCGCGCTACGTGGTGGCGCCCGTCATCCGCAGCTCCGACGTGAGCTGTGACAACCCGGCGTACAACATCGGCATCGACAGCCGCTGCTCCGCGCTGTCCCAGGCCGCCGGCTGCAACGCGACCCCGGCGTCCCAGGCCCAGTGCAACGCCGCGTGCAGCCAGTGCGAGCTGACCGCCGTGGTGGGAGAGCTCAAGGGGCTGGTGGAGCAGCTGGGCGCGGGCGACGTCAGCGTCCAGCCCATCTACGTCCGCGGCGACGTGCCGGACCCCGTCACCCGCCTCCAGGTGGCCGCCATCGCCAACGCGGGGGGCAGCGCGCCCGTGGAGACGGACTTCGCGGGCCTGCCCAACGCGCTGGCGAGGCTGGACTACGGCGCGCTCGACAACGCGCTCAAGCTGAAGCGCTTCCTCGCCTTCAACCGCAACGTGCAGGTGAGAAACGGCCAGATGCTCACCGACAGCGACGGCGACGGCGTGCCGGACGACGACGAGCGCGCCCTGGGCCTGGACCCCGCCGTCCCCGACACCGACCAGGACGGCCTCATGGACGGCGTGGAGCTGCGCATGGGCCTGGACCCGCTCGCCGTGGACGTCATCAACGGCTGCAGCGTGGTGCAGGACACCGACGGCGACCGGCTCAACGACTGCGAGGAGCGCGTGCTGGGCACCGACCCCTGCATCGGCGACACCGACGGTGACGGCCTGCCGGACCTGGTGGAGGCCCTGTCACACACCAACCCGCTCGTCGCCGAGGACCTGCTCGACACCGACCGCGATGGCCTCTCCAACGTGGCGGAGGTCGAGGCCCACGGCGACCCGCTCAGCGCCGACCTGGATTTCCACCGCGAGCGCGGCTACGGCTACTCCATCGTCCCGCTGCCCCCCACCGACATCAGCGACCGCGCCTGCTACCGCACCCGCGTGGAGAACGTCTCCCTGGTCCCCACCCTGG
>NZ_RAWL01000417.1:0-7410 GCF_003668885.1 Corallococcus sp. AB049A
GTCCTCCACCGCTCCGGCCACCAGCGCCCAGGAACCGCAGGGGCTCCTGCACAAGTACCGCGAGCTCTTGAAGAAGCACGCCGCGCTGGTGCGCAAGCTGGGGGAGCACGCCCGGCGGCAGGGCATCACCTTCAAGCTGTCGCGCTGGGCGCTGGAGACCAGCGACAGCGCGCTCGCGGTGCTGAACGCCAGCAGCGTGGTGCTGGCCAACAACCGCTGGCATGCGCTGGGGCGGCTGCGCGGCCCGTGGCGGCGCGAGGAGGACGGCGCGGAGCGGATGGCCCTGCGCGACGTGGGCCAGGCGGAGGCCGCGGCGGTGCTCGGGCGCCCCGAAGGCGTCGCGAGCGTTGCGCGCTACCGCCAGGCGCGCGAGCCCCACCCCCGGGTGCTGGAGGTGCGCGCCGAGCGCGTCACCGGCCACATGCAGGGGCAGGTGCTGGTGCTGGTGCGCGACATCACCGAACAGGCGCGCGCCGAGGCGGAGCTGGTGAACGCGCGCGCCACCCTGCTGGAGCGCGAGAAGGTGCGCGCCCTGGGCGAGCTGGCGGCGGGCATCGCGCACGACCTGCACTCCACGCTCGACGCCATGCGCCTGCGGCTGCAGCTGCTCCAGCGCGAGGTGCCCCCCACGCCCAGGAGCCAGCAGCACCTGGACGCGCTCATGCGCGTCGTGGCGGACGCGGAGGCGCGCGTGGAACGGCTCCAGGACTTCTCCCGCCGCAAGCCCGGCTCCGTCCTGGAGCCCGTGCAGCTGGCGGACGTGGTCCGCGACGCGGTGGACATCGTCCGGGGCGGCATCGAGCACCAGTCGCGCCAGGGCGGCCATTCCCTGCGGCTGGACGTGGCGCTGCCCGAGGGGCTTCCCCACGTGACCGGCTCCGCCATGGAGCTGCGCTACGTGGTCATCAACCTCATCATCAACGCGCGCGACGCCATGCTCCAGGGCGGCGTCATCCGCGTGCGGGCCTTCAAGGCCGGCAAGCTCGTGCGGCTCACGGTGGAGGACGAGGGCACCGGCATTCCGCAGGAGCACCTGGAGAACATCTTCAAGCCCTTCTTCACCACCAAGGGCGACAAGGGCACCGGCCTGGGGCTGTCCATGGCCCACGGCGTGGTGACGCAGGCGGGGGGCACGCTCACCGCGGCCAACCGCCCGGAAGGGGGCGCGGTGTTCACGCTCACCTTCCCCGCGCTGAAGGCCGCGTCCGCGCGGGGCGGGACGCGCTGACGCAAGGGAAGGCCCTTCAGCCCGTCTGCTCCGGCTCCTCGGGGACACCGAGCACCCTCGGCTCTCCGGCCAGCGCATTCGAGCGGGGCGCCGCGAGCACCACCTCGCGCAGGAGCGCGACCTGGGCCTCGGCCGTGCGGGCGCGCTCCTCGAAGCGCAGCGCGGAGCGGTCATGGCTGCGCTCCCGGGCCTGCGCGGCCAGCCGGCGGGACAGGGACGCGCTCTCCTCCAGCGCCCGCAGCGCGGCCCACAGCGCGCCGTCCAGCTGGTTCTGCTGCGAGCCGGACAGCGCCTCCGCCGTGTACGCGTGGCCCGTGCGGCAGCGGAAGCGCAAGAAGCCGTCCTCCTCCAGTTCGAAGAGCACGCCGCCGCAGTCCGGACAGCCGTAATAGGACGGCTTCGCGTACTCCAGCGGCGAGGGCGGGTCATCCATGGAAGGGATGTCCACCTTCATCGCCTTCACCTCCGTTTCCACCTGCCGCGACCGCTTGCGCGAGCGCGGCGCGACGGGCGTGTCCACCAGCCGCGTCAGGAGCGGCCCCAGTTCCTCCAGGCCCACGCAGTGGTCCACCGCCACGAACTCCAGCGCGCTCTTCGGCATGTCCGGACAGAACGCGTCGCGCGGGTCCTGCACCACCGCCAGCCCGCCCTCCTTCTTCACCGCCATGAGGCCGCTGGTGCCGCAGTCCAGCGCGCCCGTCAGCACCACGCCCACCACGCGCGGGCCGTAGCTGCTCGCGGCCGAGCGGAACAGCGGATCCACCGCCGGACGGTGGCCGTTCTCCTTGGGACCCTTCATCACCCGCACGCGGCCCTGCTCCACCAGCAGGTGTCTGTCATTGGGCGCCACGTAGATGCGGCCCGGCTCCAGCGCGTCTCCGTCCTGGGGATGGTGGGCCTTCAGGGCACCGGAGCGGGTGAGGATCTCCGGCAGGTAGCTGCGGCGCTGGGCGGGAACGTGGAGCACCAGCAGCACGCAGGCGGCCAGGTCCCCGGGCAGCTGTTTCACCAGCTGGGTCAGGGCCTCCACGCCCCCCATGGATGCGCCGATGACGACGATGTCGTGGCGTTGCACGTTCACGTTCCCATCCCCCGGCGCGAAGCGGACTCACCGCGTCTCTCTCAAGCTAGGCAGGGCGCCGTGGCCGTGCGGCCCGGTCAGCCCCCTTCCTCGACGGACGGGCAGGCGGCGGATGTGTTGTACGGCGTCATGGGTTTCCTCCAGGTCGGGAGGCCACCGACCTGCCCTGGGGCGCTCGTACCCCGCGAAACCCGGGATGGCCCCCAGGGGTGCCCACCCGGCAGGGTGAAACATGTGGTTTCAATTGGAAGGTTTCAGAAAATTCCAGGGACGCTGGCCAGACGGGAGAGGGGTGGGTGATACTCGGGAAGTGCCCGGGCCACTGTTTTCCCTGGGGCGGCATCTTGCCGGCCGGGGCACCCAACTGTCGGTTCCAGGGGGAGCCACCATGTCGGAGACCAAGATTCGCGTCCTCATCGTGGACGATGACCCGGACCAGCTCGCGCTGACGGAGCGCTCGTTGTCCTCGTACAACTTCGAGGTGCGCACGCATCGCTCGTCCCTGGGGGTGTCCAACCTGGTGCGCACCACGGCGCCGGACCTGGTGCTCCTGGACGTGAACATCCCGGCGCTGAGCGGCGACAAGGTGCTGGCCCTGGCGCGGCAGCAGGCCCCGGAGAACACCCGCTTCGTCCTCTACTCGGCGTCGGACGAGTCGAAGCTGCGCGCGCTGGCGCTGGCCGCGGGCGCGGACGGCTACCTGTCCAAGAGCACGCAGGGCGCGGACCTGGCGCGCAAGCTGGAGCGGCTGCACAAGCGCCCCCGCGTCGCCGCGGGCACCTGACCGGCACCTGAGCCGATGGGCTACTCGCCCACGAGCGCGCCGACCTCCAGGAACACCTGCCGGAAGTCACCGGCGGCGCCCACGAGGCGCAGGTTCTGCGCCAGGCCGCCGGTGGCGCGGAAGAACATCATCGCCTCCGGGGGCGGCCGGATGCGCATCATGCGCGCGGCGTTCTTGGTGAAGTGGTTGCGCATGTCGCGGTTGATGTCGCAGGTGCCGTAGTCATACGGCGAGCTGCGCATGGGCCGCCCGGCGATGTGCAGCACCTCGCGCAGGAGCACCTCGGCTTCCGCCTCCGCCAGCTCCACGGAGAAGCCCACCTCACGGCACAGGCCCAGCACGTCCAGCGTCTCCAGCCGCAGCGCCTGCTGGAACATGCGGCGGTTGGCCGTGACGAAGGTGGGGCTGAAGCGCTTGATGGAGCCGAAGTCCAGCAGCCCCATGCGCCCGTCCGGCATCACCATGAAGTTGCCGGGGTGCGGATCCGCGTGGATTTCTCCCGCGTCCAGGAACGGCCCGTAGGTGGCGCGGATGAGCTGGCGCGCGACGCGGAAGCGCGTTTCCGGATCCGGAGACGTCGTCACCCAGTCCTTGAGCGTCTGGCCTTCCAGCAGCTCCAGCGTGAGCACGCGGTGGGCGCTGCGCTCCTCGATGACCTGGGGCACGTACAGGTCCGGCAGCCGCGACACGCTCTTCGCGAAGCTCTTGGCCAGCTGCGCCTCGCGGCGGTAGTCCAGCTCCAGCATGAGTTCGTCGCGGAACTCCTGGAAGTAGGCGGTGCCGTCCATCATCCGCGACGTCTTGGACACCGTCTTCACGACGAGCCCCAGGTTGTCCATGTCGTGGCCCATGGACACGTCGATGCCGGGGTACTGCACCTTCACGGCGACGGGGCGGCCGTCGTGCAGCACGGCGCGGTGCACCTGGCCCAGCGACGCGGCGGCGAGCGCGTCCGGGGAGAACTCCTTGAACAGGGCCTCCGGCGGCGCGCCCAGCTCCTCCTGCACCACGCGCGACACCTGCGCGTAGGACATGGCGGGGGCCTGGTTCTGCAGCCGGGCCATCATCTGCCGCACTTCCGGCGTGAGCAGGTCCGGGTCCATGGAGAGGGCCTGGCCCAGCTTCATGGCCGCGCCCTTCATCTCCCCCAGCGTGGCCACCAGCTTCTCCGCGGTGCCCAGGCTGAGCAGCTCCGTGGGGCTCGTCCCGGACAGCTGTTTGGCGCCCGCCTTGAGCACCTCCGAGCCCACGTGCATGGAGAGACCGGCCAGCTTGCGCAGGCGGTTGAAGCGCCCCTGGGGCGGCAGCTTGTCGTCGGGTTCGGAAGCCATGGGAGAGGAGAGGATTAACGAAGACTCCTCTCCCATACGCAAGACGCCCCCGGGATGGATGTGAGCCCGGCTCCCCTACCTGGGAGCGGCCGAGCCGCGCACCCGGGCCCGGAGGAAGCGCCAGCGCTTGAGCCCCTCCAGGTCCAAGGGGTCCGCGCGGACCGCCAGCTCGTAGGCGGCGAGCGCCTCCTCCAGCCGGCCCACGGACGCGAGCGCGTCACCGGACAGGCGGTGGACGGCGGCGCGGCCCTCGCGGCCGGTGTTGCCGGCGAGGAAGCGGCGGCGGCACTGCTCCAGCATGGTGGCGGTGAGGCCCGCGGCGAGGCACCGCTCGATGCCCTCCACGTTGCCCAGCGTGGCGTCGTACTCCACGCGCCGCTCCACGTTGCCCAGCGTGTGGAGCGCCCCGGCCACGCGATCCAGCGCGCGGTCCACCTGGGCGCGCTGGCTGTCCGACAGCGGGCGGGCCTTGAGCAGCTCCAGGGCCCCGCGGGCGCGCTGGGCCGCGGTGCGCACGGACTCCAGCGTGGCGTCGCGCGGCAGCTCCAGCACGGCGTACGGGTCCCCGGCGAGCCGCCGGCGGAAGCCCTGCAGCACGGCCTCCGCCTGCGCGTCCTCGGGCGTGGGGATGGCGGCGGTCTGCGCGGACGTGGCGCGCGTGCTGTTCTTGAGCTGGGCCAGCTGGGCCTGGAAGGCGGGGCTCGCGTCGCGCAGCTGGACTCCAAAGCCCGGGGACATGTTCCACGCCTGGGCCTGCTCGGCGGTGACGTGGCGCACCACCTGCGCGGTGCAGGGCAGCTCGCCGCCGGGCAGCCGCAGCACCAGCGACACCTCCGACAGGAGCGCCGGGGGCGTGGAGGTGGACTGGAAGAAGAGGCCGGAGCGGCCCACCCACTCGCCCTTGAGCTCCACCGGGGCCTGCGTGCCCTGGCCGCGCAGCAGCGCGGTGAGCGGCGGCGCGGAGGGCGCGGGCGGCGGCGCGAGCGACGCCTCCAGGGCCGTTTTCAGCTCCGCGGCGGAGGCGAAGCGGTGGTCGGGCCGCTTGGCCAGCGCGCGCAGCAGCACGCGCGACAGGGCCTCCGGCACGGCGGGGTTCAGTTCGTGCGGCGGGACGGGCTCCTTCTGCAGGTGGCCCACCAGGATTTCGGCGGCGGTGCGGCCGTAGAAGGGCACCTGGCCGGTGAGCAGCAGGTACGCGAGCACGCCGGCGGCGTAGAGGTCGCTGCGCGCGTCCACGATGCCGTCGCCGCACTGCTCGGGGGCCATGAACTCCGGCGTGCCCAGGAGGACGCCGACCTCGGTGGTCATCTCTCCGGCGGGGCGGGACAGGAGCTTGGCGATGCCGAAGTCGAGCAGCTTCACGCGCTGCTTGCCGTTGGCGTTGGGGACGAGGAAGACGTTGGCGGGCTTCAGGTCGCGGTGGACGATGCCGTGCGCGTGCGCGGCGCCCAGGGCGTCACACACCTGCGTCATCAGCTCCACGACGAGCGCCGGGGCCATGGGGCCTCGGGCGAAGTTGGCCAGGCTGTCGCCTTCCAGGTACTCCATGACGAGGTACGGGCGCCCGTCGCGCGAGTCCAGGTCGTAGAGGGTGACGACGTTCTCATGCTGCACCAGCGTGAGCGTGCGGGCTTCGGACAGGAAGCGCGCGACCAACTCCGGGGCCTGGGCCAGGTGCGCGTGGAGCACCTTGATGGCCACGCGCTTCTGGATGAGCGTGTGCTCCGCGAGGAACACGGTGCCCATGCCGCCGCGGCCCAGCTCGCGCACGACGCGGAAGCGGCCGAACTCCTGGCCCACGAGGGAAGGCACCACGGGCGTGAGAGACGACATGGGAGTGGGCGGTGCGGGCAGCGAGGCCGCGGGTCCCGGCGGCGGCGTGCCGGCGTAGAGCATCGTGCCGCCATTGAGGTCCAGCCCGCGCATCAGCGTGGGACACGCCTCCGCTTCGGAGTGGGGCTGACCGCAAGAACAGATGAGAGGCGACGGGGCGAGCACGTAGGGACCGGAACCTGCGAAGGCGATGCGGGGGTGAGGACAGCGTCAGCGGCCGATGCGAGCGGTGTGCCAGCAACCGGGGTTTTCCGGTTCACGCGGTCGGCCACGCCAACCGGTTGATCCGCTTCGCTTTTCCGACATTCGGATGCGGCGTGGGTCCCAGTTCATCGGCAGACACCCCTCGGTTACGGGGAGTTTTTACAGCCCCGGGACGGAACAGTTTTCCGTCCAGCACATCCCAATACGTTTGGTCCGCAAGACCTTGGGCGACTTCCGCTCCGCCTTCCCTTCAACCGTCCTGCCGTGCAGCGAAAGTCCCTTCAAGATGACAGCACGCCGTGCGGGTTTCCAGTGCGCAGCGACAGGAACATCCCCGCTGGAAAACATCTCGTCCGCTCTCGAAGAAAGCCGTGATTGCGCATCTGGCTGCGGGAGCCGGGAAGACACTGCGGCCCTAGAGGAACGTTCGGTTCGAACTGTGTCGGGAGGCCGACAAATCGGCCCCGGATGAAGTGGCCTGCACGGATGACGGGGCTTTCACGGCTTCTGTCAGGACGCGGCTGCGTGCGGTGGGGACGCGGGGTTTGTCACCCGTCCTGCATCAGGTTCTTGAGCCAGAACCAGCGTCCGTTGGAGCGGAGGGCGCCCTCCAGGAACTCGGAGAAGGCGCTGGCGATCCGGGGGCACTGGGAGGGATCCGGGAAGCCTTCGCGGAAGCCGTCACGCAGGGGATAGCGGCCCTCGTGCTGCTGGCTCACGTCGAGTAGGACGTAGTTCCCGTCACGGACCTCGCAGAGGGCGTACCAGGACGCGGGGCCTGAGCGGTCCGTGTCGTCCTGGCTCATGACGATCCGCGCGCGGCGGAGCTCGGACAGTGGAGGGAAGGAGAACGCGGGGTCGACGCGGTCGAAGAGGTCCGCGCCATCGCAGTGCAGGTAGAAGGCGCGCAGGTCCGGGTCCAACCGCCATCCGGCGCGTTGTTCGAAGG